>CAMNJK010000060.1 GCA_946541435.1 uncultured Bacillota bacterium | reverse complement strand
GAGAGTGCAGAGGCCTTCTGTGACTATATCAAAGAGAAGGGTTTCGCAACCATCGAAGATGTAGTGGAGAACCATCCGGACATCGCAGCGATCTATCCCTTCTCCACCAATTGTTTCCGGGTCATCACACTGATCGATGCCAAAGGAGTGCCCCATGCAATTTATGCGGTTTTCAAGATGGGAATCAACGGGAGAGTCGTAGACAACTATGGTCTGCACGGACCGATCGATCTGGAGACCGGAGAGTTCATGTTCCCTGCCCATTCCGGAGATACCACGGCGGACATCCAGTATACGGAGCATCCTTATAGTCATACGCCGTTGATCGGCATGGTGCTGCCATACTGGAAGGAAGTCATCAAGATGGCCGAAGAGGCGGCTCTGGTGATCCCGCAGATGCGCTATGTGGGCTGGGACATTGCAGTTACACCCACAGGGCCTGCGATCATCGAGGGCAACAACTACTGTGCCCATGACTTCTGGCAGCTGCCGGGACAGACCCCGGGCGGCATCGGAATCATGCCCACCATCGAGAAATATATCCCTGAATTCAAGTATAAGAAATAATGAAACGACTGAAATTTTTACTGGCACTCTGGTGTGCCAAACTTTCTGTGATCGCCCTGAAGGTCACAGGTCACAGGGGAACGGATTTCCCCGGCCGCGTGGCGGTGAAGATCTGTCCGGACTTTCTGCACCAGGCCAGGCTTCCGTCCCGGATCCTGGGTGTTACCGGAACCAACGGCAAAACCACCGTCTGCAATCTGCTGATCGGCATGCTGCGGGCGGACGGGAAAAAGATCCTGGACAACAACCAGGGCTCCAACACCATTACCGGACTGACCACCGCGGTGCTGCGGGACATGAGCCTGGGCGGGCGCTCCCGCTCGGATGTGGCCGTGCTGGAGATCGATGAGCGGTCTTCCCGTGTGGTCTTCCCGCTGATGGCGCCGGATTTCCTGCTGATCAACAATCTGACCAGAGACTCCATCATGCGCAACGGCCACCCGGAATATATCTCCCGAGTACTGACCAATGCCATGCCGGAGAAGACGAAGCTGATCCTCAACGGAGATGACCTCATCGCTTCCAATGTGGCTCCGGGCAACCCCAGAGTCTACTACGGCATCGAGTCTATGCCCGGCGATGTGAAGGAGTGCATCAATCTGGTCAATGACCTGCAGATCTGTCCCAGATGCCACAGCATCCTGGAATATACCAGCCGCAGGTACCATCATATCGGCCGCGCATTCTGCCCGGAATGCGGATTCCATTCTCCCCGGCTGCACTACACCGGACGGGACGTGAACGAGAAGGAGATGACCTTCGACATCGATTACAGGCCCCATCCGGTCCAGGATGACGCCCCGGTGCAAAGGCAGGCGGATCCCGGGAACGCAGCAGGAGCAGAAGCTCCGGCAGGGGATGGCTGGACCCACCGGTTCCGCATCCTGAATGAAAGCGTATTCAACGTCTACAATGTGCTGGCGGCAGTGTCCTATCTGAGCGAGCTGGGGTACGCGCCGGAAAGGATCGACCAGCTTTTGCAGAAGACGGAGATCGTCAAGAGCCGTTTCCAGGTGGAGAAGATGGGAGGATACAGCGTCATCAAACAGATGTCCAAGGACAGAAACGCCCTGGGTTCCTCCAGAGCCTTTGACTATGTCTCCGGCCTGCCCGGAGATAAGGAACTGATCCTGATGATGAACAATCTGAGCGACGCGGCGGTCTGGTCGGAGAACACCTGCTGGCTGTACGACTGCGACTTTGAATTCCTCAACAAGGACAACATCCGGAACATCATCGTCACCGGACCCCGGGCCAAGGACTACTATCTGCGGCTGAAGATGGCAGGCATCGATGATGACCGCATTTCCTTCGTGCACGACGAGATCGATGCTCCGGGAGCACTGCGTCTCTACGAGGGTGAGAGCATCTATGTTCTCTACGGCACCGATTCCATTGACCTGGCGGATCAGGTGGTTGCCCGGGTCAAAGAAGTGATCAGCCAGCGGACCAAGGATGCTCCGGCGGCAGAAAGGGGGACAGCGCAGTGAAGATCGAAATCCTGTATCCGGAGATCTGCAATCTTTACGGAGATCTGGCAAATATCCGCTACCTGAAGGAATGCCTTCCCGACGCGGAAGTGATCCGTACCTCTCTGCAGAGCCGGCCCCGGTTCACAGAGGAAGCGGTGGACCTGGTCTATATGGGGACCACCACGGAGAACGGACAGCAGCTGGCGCTGGAACAGCTCAGATTCCTGCGGGAGCCTATTTTCGAACGCATTGAGGCGGGAGGGAATTTCCTGGTCACAGGCAATGCCATGGAGCTGTTCGGAGAACGGATCGAGGAAGACGGCGTGGAGGTCCTGCGGGGCCTGGGCCTGTTCCCGGGCGTTGCCAGACGGTCCTCCATCAACCGGTTCAACAGCCTTTTCCTGGGGACGTTCGATCCCTCCGCAGGCTCTTCAGATGCTCCATCCGCAAAGGCAGGCGGGGGCGAAGAAACGATCCGCGTGGTGGGATTCAAGAGCCAGTTCGGGCACATGTACGGAACCGACGGGGATCACGGCCTGGATGATCTGGCCCTCTTCGTTCCCGAACGGGGACCGGGCATGAACCGGTATGCCGCGGGAGAGGGGATCCGGATCAAGAACTTCATGGCCACCTACGTGATCGGACCCCTGCTGATCCTGAATCCTCCATTTACCAAATGGTTTATCGAAAACCGGCTGGGGGTATCCATTCCCCATCTGGCCTATGAGGACGCCGCCATGGATTCCTACAATACCCGGGTGGCGGAGTATTCCGATCCCGACACGGGGCTCTATTACTGGGGCGGGACCACAGAGCGGTGGACCTGACCGGGACACCGGACAAAACAATCAAATACATCAAAAATAGAATAAAAGCAGATATTTCTATCTGCTTCTTTTCTTGAGACTTTATTGCCATTGGGGGTTCGGGCTATTCGGCAGATTCAGCATCTGCTTCAGCCGCTTTTTGGGCCAGTACTTTCTCATATTCGTCAAAAATGGCGTCTCTGATTTTGTTCCTGGTTTCCGAAACCAGGGGATGGGCGATGTCACGGAAGTCACCCTCGCTCATCTTTCTGCTCGGCATTGCGATGAAGAGACCGTTCTGGCCTTCGATAATCTTGATGTCGTGCACGACGAACTCGTCGTCAAATGTGATGGATACGATGGCTTTCATCTTGCCTTCATCGTTTACCTTGCGGATTCTTACGTCGGTAATGTTCATGTACTGTACCGCCTTTCCCGCCAGATAATTATATACAGAGATTATACACTAACTCGATAGGGTTAACAAGCAAAATACGCAAAAAAACTAAGGGGGACGATGTTCATCTGCCGGTCGTATGAGAGAGCTGAATGAGCAGGCAGGAAGCACTTTTTTTGCATTCCATGAAGCAGGGCATTCCCACGGGAACAGAAAGTGTGGTATACTGTTATCCGAAATTGGGAGGACTGCAAAACATGAATTTGTCTGAATATAGAAATATACACTGCATCGGGATCGGAGGCATCGGATTATCCGGCATTGCGGAGATCCTTCTTTCAAGAGGTCATCATGTGACCGGATCCGACATGCGGGAAAGTGATATTACGGAAAAACTGATCGGCGACGGCGCGCGCATTTACCTGGGACACCAGGCGAAGAACGTTGAGGGCGCCGATCTTGTTGTATATACAGTGGCTGTGGGGGATGACAACCCGGAGCTGGCAAGAGCGAAAGAGCTGGGGATCCCCACCATCACCAGAGCCCAGGCCCTGGGAGCCCTGATGGAGGAGTACGACAGCAGCATCGCCATTTCCGGAACCCACGGAAAGACCACGACCACGGCCATGATCGCCCTGGTGCTGAAGAATGCCGGAAAGGATCCCACCATTTCTGTGGGAGGCAATCTGGATGAGATCGGCGGCAATTTCTATGTGGGAGGCATGGATTACTTCGTCACGGAGGCCTGTGAGTACCGTGACAGCTTCCTGGAACTGAAGCCCAACATCGAGATCATCCTCAACATCGACTCGGATCATCTGGATTATTTCAAGGACGTGGATCATATCGCCAGGTCCTTTGACCGTTTTGCCAAGCTGGTGCCGGACAAGGGCACGGTGATCGCCTATGATGCCAACCCTTTCGTCCGCAGCGTCATCCAGGGGCTGCCCAACGCGGTGACCTTCGGCTTCAGCGCTGACAGCGATTATTATGCCACGGACATTTCCTTTGACAACGAAGGCATGCCCGGTTTTGATGTGAACCACGGGGGGCAGAAGCTCTGCCGCATCGATCTGAGCGTTCCCGGGGAGCACAACATTCTCAACTCCCTGGCGGCCTTTGCCTGCTGTCATATCCTGGGCATCGATGTGGACAGCATCGTATCCACCCTGCACGAATACCGGGGGATCCACCGCCGCTTCGACGTGCTGGGAAAGATCTCCGGCGACATCCGCATCATCGATGACTATGCCCATCATCCCACAGAGATCAAGGCCACGCTGGCAGCGATCCGCAACATGAAGCATCGCCGGCTCTGGTGCCTGTTCCAGCCCCACACCTATACCCGGACCCTTGCCCTGCTGGATGAATTCGCCGGCAGCTTTGACGACGCGGACAAGGTGGTGCTGGCAGAGATCTACGCAGCCAGAGAGAAGAACATCTATAAGATCAGTTCCAAGACACTGATGAACCGGATCCTGGAGCGTGATCCGGACAAGGACGTCTATTATTTCAAGAACTTTGAAGACATCGCGAATTTCGTATATGACAATGCCCAGGAAGGGGATCTCATTCTGACCATGGGCGCGGGAGACATCTACCGGGTGGGTGAGATGATCCTGGAGCGCGACAAATAAAACATATCAACTAAAGGAGAGGCTTTTACCATTACACATTCAGCAAAGGAGAATCCAATGAAAAACGGCGTATTCAGTAACTACAAGATTTTTGCGGCAAATTCGCATCCGGAACTTGCTGAAGAGATTTCCTCCATCATCGGGAAACCTCTGGGCGACGCGAAGGTGTCAAAGTTCAGTGACGGCGAGATCTCCGTAAGTCTGGGGGAATCGGTGCGCGGCAGCGATTGCTTCATCATCCAGTCCACCTGCAGCCCGGTCAATGACAATCTCATGGAACTGCTGATCATGATCGATGCCATGAAGAGAGCATCCGCGGGACGGATCAGCGCTGTCATGCCATACTATGGCTATGCCAGACAGGATCGTAAGGCCAAGGCAAGAGACCCGATCACAGCCAAGCTGGTGGCGGATATGCTGGTGGCAGCCGGCGCGGACCGCGTGGTCACCATGGACCTGCATGCCGCTCAGATCCAGGGTTATTTCACCATCCCGGTGGATCACCTGGTAGGCCTGCCTTTGCTGGGGAAATACTTCGCGGAGAACAAGATGGATGACCTGGTGGTCGTTTCCCCGGACCACGGCAGCGTACCCCGGGCCAGAAACATGGCAGAGCCTCTGGGATGCCCCATCGCCATCGTTGACAAGCGTCGGCCGGAACCCAACAAGAGCGAGATCATGAACATCATCGGTGACATCGAAGGCAAGAACTGCATTCTGGTGGACGACATGATCGATACCGCGGGCACCATCACCAACGCCGCCAACGCCCTGAAGGATCTGGGCGCCAAGAGCGTACGTGCGTGCGCGACCCACGCAGTCCTGTCCGGACCGGCCATCCAGCGCATCGAGGATTCCGCCATCGAGGAACTGGTGCTGCTCAATACTATGCCGATCCCGAAGGAAAAAATGCTGGATAAGATGAAAGTCCTCTCCGTCGGACCGCTGTTCGCAGAAGCCATCTACCGCATCCATACCAACGGTTCCATCAGCAAGCTGTTCGTCTGATGCCCGGCATATATATCGTTGCAGGCCTGGGAAACCCGGGCCGGGAATATGAGAAAACAAGGCACAACATGGGATTCCGGGTCATCGACCGGCTGGCCGATCAGACCGGGATCTCCGTGAAGCGCCTGAAACACCGCGCCCTGATCGGGGAGGGGCGGATCGGCGGACAGCGGGTCCTGCTGGTGAAGCCCCAGGTGTATATGAACAACAGCGGACAGTCTCTGGGCGAGATCGTCCGCTATTATGGCGTTGAGCCGGATCATGTGATCGTGATCTATGATGATATGGACCTCCCCACGGGTTCCATCCGCATCCGCAAGAAAGGCGGGCCCGGTACACACAATGGAATGAAGTCCGTGGTGGCGCATCTGCAGGGAACGGATTTCCCGCGGATCCGCATCGGCATCGGCCATGTGGGGAGCGACGGATGGAAGGATTTCGTTCTGGACGAGGTCAGCAAGTCCGATGAAGCCCTCCTGGGGGACGCCATCGACAGGGCGGCGGATGCCATCTGTTCCATTCTGGAGGAGGGCATCGACCGGGCGATGAATCAGTGGAACACCAAACCGGCAGAAAAGACAAAAGAAGAGTAAAGGCATTGGGAAACAAAGGGATGATCAACATTACCGGCGCCGCCGAGAGCAGAGTGGCGCCGCTGGCGGCGGAACTGATCCGTGAACGCAGGAATGAATACGAAGGGCAGAGTCTGATCGTTGTGCCGACCCTGACAAGGGCGAAACGGCTGGCGACGGACCTTGCTTTTTTTCATGGGCAGATGGGGATCCGGGAACCCATCTACGTGCTCCCGCCGGAAGCGGACGGGATGATCGCCTTCGAGGCCCGCAGCAACGATGACCTGATGGAACGTCTGCGGGTGTACAAGGCGGTGGTCAGCGGCGGTCCCTGCACCGTCATCGCTCCTGTAACAGGCGCCATCCGCAAACTCCCGCCCCGGTCCGTATATGCGGAGCACGTGCTCCGGCTCAGCTGCGGGGAAGACGTGGACAGCGGAAAGATCCGGGAGGAACTGATCCTGATGGGGTACGAGCGGGTCCCGGCCATCGAGGCCCGGGGAGAATTCAGCATCCGGGGCGGCATCATCGATGTGTTCCCGCCGGACAGCGATGCTCCCTACCGGGTGGAGCTGTTTGACACCGAGGTGGACTCCATCCGGACCTTTGATCCCGAGACCCAGCGGTCTCTGGAGACCCTGCAGTCCGCAGAAGTCTGGCCCTGCGCCCAGATCGCCCGGGATCAGGAGATCTTCGCAAAGGCAGGCGAAAGGATCCGGCGCGCCTATGACCGGCAGATCCGCAAGCTGGAGCGCAAGGCAGCAGAAGAGGCCAAGAAAAAAGCCGCCGGCAGTGACGGGGGTCAGGCAGGCATGGCCATCAGCGCCTCCGAGATCCGCACGGAGCAGACCTTTGCCCTGCGCCAGCGGCGGGATCAGCTTCTGGAGTACGTGGACAACATGATGAATCTCCAGTATCTGGAGAAGTTCCCGGCCTATTTCTTTGATGAGACGGATCATCTTTGGGACTACATGGATTCCCCCCAGGTCCTGATCGACGATCCGGCCCGGATCCTGGAGACCCTGGAAGCGGCGGAGAAGGAGCTGGCGGAGGACATGCAGGTGATCCTGGAGGAAGGCCGGGGCATCGGCGAGGACTTTGCCGCGGTATCGGGAAAGGAAGACTATTTCCGCCTCTATGAGATGGAGGGGGCTATTTTCACGCCCTTCCTCTCAACCATCCGGAACGCGCCGCCCCTGGCAGAGCTGCGCCAGGTGAACTGCCGCCAGACCCCGTCCTATAACGGACGGCTGGATGTGCTGCGGGCGGACCTGGAAGGATATCTGGCCAGAGGATTTCAGGTGACCATCGTCTGCAGCACGGCGGAGCGGATGGACCAGATGCGGGAATATCTGGATCACGAAGGACTGACCCGGCGAAAGATCGCCAGGGTTTCCACGGCGGGGGTACCTATGGAAGCGGAAGATGCTCCCGGGAGCATCCTTGTCACCGAAGGCCGGATCACAGCCGGCATGGAGTTCACCGATGAGAAGATCTGCTGGCTCTGGGAAGGGGATATCTTCAGCGTCAGCCGCCGCGGACGCCGCGCCCGGAGGACCAAGGCCAAAGGGGAGCAGATCCGCAGCTTCGCGGATGTGGAGACCGGTGACTTTGTGGTGCATGAAGCCCACGGCATCGGAAAATTCATCGGCGTGGAACAGCTGACGGTCCAGGGCATCCGGCAGGACTACCTGAAGGTGAAATACGCCGGAACAGACCTGCTGTATATCCCGGTGGATCAGCTGGGTTCCCTGCAGAAGTACATCGGCGGTGAAGGGATCGCGCCGAAGCTGAACAAGCTCACCGGCGGGGAATGGAAGCAGACCAAGGCCCGGGCCAGGGCCGCGGTGGAGGACATGGCCCAGGATCTGATCCGGGTGAGCGCCGCGCGGATGCACGAGAAGGGATTCGCCTTCTCCCAGGATACGCCCTGGCAGGGTGAATTTGAGGACAGCTTCCCCTATGCGGAAACGGATGACCAGCTGCGCTGCATCGAGGAGATCAAGGCGGACATGGAGCGGGACGTGCCCATGGACCGGCTGCTCTGCGGCGATGTGGGCTTCGGCAAGACGGAAGTGGCGGCCCGGGCCCTGTTCAAATGCGTGGCTGACGGGAAACAGGCCGCGGTGCTGGTGCCCACCACACTGCTGGCCAACCAGCATTACTATACCCTGAAGGACCGGTTCGAGAAGTTCCCCTTCAAGGTGG
>CAMNJK010000059.1 GCA_946541435.1 uncultured Bacillota bacterium | reverse complement strand
GCAGATCCTGCGCAGATCCTGGCAGAAAGAAAAACCGGCACTGCCTGTCAGCTGCCGGTTTCTCGCGTCATCATTATCATCATTTGTTTGAGGAGGTTGTTCCTTGTAACTCATTTCTGCATTAACTTGTGGGGTGTGTTTGTAGAATGAGAAGAAGAAGTGTTTGTTTCTTGCTGTGACTGTATAATAGCAGGGCAATATGCAATTTCTGAGGAGGAATTGTGGAGATTAGATGAAAACGCGCTGTCGAATTTAATAATTAGTGTGGCAGCTCTTTTTCTGCGCCTGATGGTGTGTCCAGTTCCTCAATATGTGACCCCAATGAGTCTTCTTATAAGTCTTCTTATGGGTCTCCTTATGGGTCTAAAGACGCAAGCGTTTATATAAGCAGACCCAAACCAGGAGCGTAACCACACAAATATTGCGGAATGGAATTGACGAATATTGCGGAGTGGGATAGATTTGTATAGAAGACTCTAAGAGGGGTGGTAAGATATGGACATCATCTTATCATAGTAATAGCGAGTTATTGGCAGGAGGTTCCACAATTATGTATGCACATTCAAAATTATATTCTGTCCTCAGTTATATAACCTGGGTCGGATGGATCATATCCTTCATTCTGCATGATAGAAGAGATATGCTGGTACGGCAGCATCTGAACCAGGCTTTGATTCTGAACATCATAAGTTCTCTTGCAAGTATTATGAGCCGTGGACACGGCATTATCGGGTGGGCAGGAGGTCTCATCGATATGGTGATGCTCTTCCTGCTCATATGGGGAATCATTCGCGCATTCAAGATGAGCGACGAACCACTGCCCATCGTAGGGCAGGTAAAACTGTTCTGAGATCTGTATGATAACTGGTGAAAAAATCTGTATGATAACTGGTGAAAAATAATGAAGCTCTTTGGAAGGAAAAAGAAGGATCTGCCAACGATCGATCTGGATCGATATGAACCGGTCCTCCGCTGCAGTATCTGCAGCGGAGAGCAGGTGCTCTGCATCAGGGACAGAGCGTCTTCTGATGTTCACGAGCTGATGTTGGTCCAGTCCCCGGCAGAACTGGAAGAAGTCTGTGAAGCGAATGGGATCGATGCGGATTCTGTAAAGAAGATCTATTGAAAGGAAAGAAGATCTATTGAAAGGCTGAGAAGGAATGTCGCAGGGTTTTCTGATACAGGCGATCGGATTCGTCGGTGTAGTATTCTTTATCATTTCATATCAGATCCGTTCAAACCGCATGCTGTTTCTGATGCAGCTGATGGGAACGGGTATGTTCTGCTGTCAGTTTCTGATCATGGGAGCATACAGCGGAGCGATCAATCTCATCGTGATCATATTACGAAACGCCATGCTGATGAAGGTTCGAAGCTGGGCATGGGTGAAATCCAAATGGGCGATGGCGGCGATCCTGGCAGCGTCCGCAGCGGGATCGGCATTTACCTGGCAGGGCTGGATCAGTCTTCTGCCTTTCGCGGCCATGATGGGGACGACCATCGCCTACTGGACAGACAACGCCCAGAAGATCAGACTTGGGAATCTGGTCTGCGGGTCGCCATGCTGGCTGGTATACGATCTGATCATCGGATCCTGGGGCGGCGTACTGAATGAATCCATCACACTGGCATCGATCCTGATATCGATCTTCAGGTACGGATGGAGAAATCTGGGGGACTCGGAAAACGGGTTCTAAGCCGGGTCGGAAAACGGATTTTAAACCGGGAAAAAAGAAGGTGACAATATGAAAAACATGAAGATCATAGACCTGACCCATCCGATCAGGTCGGGGATGATGTCTTATCCGGGTGATCCGGAAATCAAACTGACAGAGGCCCTGACCCACGAAAAGGACTACTGTCATGTGGACCTTCTGCACTTCGGAAGCCACACGGGAACACATATCGATGCGCCATATCATTTCCTGAAGGATGGCAAACGTATTTCGGATTTTCCGGTCTCCAGGTTCATCGGAAATGGCATCGTCATCGATCTGCAGCATAAGAAAGCAAAGGAAGCGATCCTGCCTGAAGATCTCCAGCCTTTGCTCGGTCAGCTCCGGCGGGGCGACTTTGTCGTCCTGCAGACCGGATGGTACCGGAAATTCGGAAGGCCGGAGTACCTGGACCACCCGTATATCTCAGGGGCGGCGGCGCAGCTGCTGGTCGACCGGGGCATCAGTATCATCGCGGTGGATTTCCTGAATGTCGATCCCACCCGGTGGGAGCAGTGGGAGGCGCATCCGGTTTTTCTGTCCAACGATGTGCTGATCGTGGAGAACCTGAACAATACCCTGGAACTCAGGCCGGAGAAGCAGTACGACTTTTTCTTTGCGCCCATCAGCCTGCAGGATTCGGACGGCGGCCCGATCCGCGCGGTGGCAGCAGAAAAGCAGACAGGGGGTGATGACGAATGAAGGTGGCATGGTTCTGTATCCCGGCCCACGGACACACCAATCCGACGCTT
The DNA here is from genome assembly GCA_946541435.1 of uncultured Bacillota bacterium. Lineage (GTDB taxonomy): Bacteria > Bacillota > Clostridia > Peptostreptococcales > Anaerovoracaceae > Lentihominibacter. The sequence continues at coordinate 6,215 of CAMNJK010000059.1, read as the reverse complement.
GGCGTGGTTCGGGAGCTGACATCCGCGGGACATCAGGTCTTTTATTTCTCGTTCGAGATGTTCCGGGAAAAGATCGAGCAGGCCGGGGCCGTTTTTATCGGCTGTGACGGATATGACTTCGAAATGGAAGATAAAGAGAACGCGGATCGTGTGGGAAAAGACAAGGTCTTTGCAACGGAACTTCTGGTTTCTTCCACCCTTGCGCTGGACCAGATGACGTCCGAGAAAATCTGTGAGATCAAGCCGGATATCATCGTCTCGGATTCCGTTGCCTTCTGGGGAAAACTGGTGGCGATGAAGCACGGCATCCCCTATGTATCATCCACCACCACATTCGCCTTCAACCGCCATTCAGCCAGGTATATGAAGGAGTCTCCCTGGGATATCGCCAAGATGGTGTTTGCCATGCCGCGGATCAACCGGCAGCTGGATCGGCTCAGAGAAAACGGCTACCCGGTGAAGAGCCTGCTGGAGATCGTTCAGAATGATAACGATACAAATACCATCGTATATACATCAAAGTATTTCCAGCCCTGCGCCGATACATTTTCCGACAGGTACCGGTTTATCGGGCCTTCCATCCGTCCCATCAGGGAGCCTATGGCTAAGACGGCCGGGAAAACAGTCTATATTTCCATGGGGACGGTCAATCAGGACAGGGAATTCTACAGAAACTGTATCCATGCGCTGGGCCGGACGGACTGGCAGGTGATCATCTCCATGGGGACCAATCCGGAGCATTATGACCAGCTTCCGGATAACATCCGGATCTATGAGTCGGTGGATCAGATGGCGATCCTCTCCATCGCCGATGCCTTCATCACGCACTGCGGGATGAATTCCGTCTCGGAAGGCCTGTATTATCAGGTACCGCTGGTGCTGTTCCCGCAGACGTCGGAGCAGAATGCGGTGGCAAGGAGAGCAGAGGAACTGGGCGCCGGTGTCCGATTGAAGTCGATTTCAGAGGAGGATGTCCTTGCGGCTCTGCAGCAGGTTCTTTTCGAACCCGGCTATCAGGACAATGCAGCGCAGATCGCCCAGAGTTTCCGCGCCTGCGGGGGCGCGGCAGAGGCCAGAGCATTTCTGGAAGATATCGCCGGAGCATAATGAAAGGATGACGTATATGAAAGATATTAAAAACACATGCAGGATCGCGCTGGTGCAGGCAGAGCCTGTGATGTTTGATAAGGAAGCAAGTCTTGAAAAAGCGCTGAACCTGATCGACGAGGCGGCAGGGAACAAGGCGGAACTGATCGTTTTCCCCGAGCTCTTCATCCCGGGCTATCCCATCGGCATGAATTTTGGCTTCAGCATGGGCAAAAGAACGGAATCCGGCAGAGTCGACTGGAAAAGGTATTATGACGCGTCGGTCGTTGCCGGCGGATCCGAGTTCCGGCAGCTGTCGGAGGCTTCTGCAAAGGCTGGCGTTTATCTCAGCATGGGATTCTCGGAGCGGGATGCTGTGAACGGGACCCTGTACAACAGCAATGTGATTTTCGAACCGGACGGCTCCTGGAAGGTCCACCGGAAGCTGAAGCCCACGGGAAGCGAAAGGGTGGTATGGGGAGATGCTGACAGGGATTATTTCCCGGTGACAGAAACGCCCTGGGGTCCTGTCGGCAGTCTGATCTGCTGGGAAAGCTACATGCCCCTGGCAAGAGTCGCCCTGTATCAGAAGGGGATCACCATCTACATCTCACCGAATACCAATGATAATCCCGAGTGGCAGTCCACGATACAGCACATCGCCATCGAAGGCAAATGCTACTTCATCAATGCGGACATGATCGTCCGCAGGTCCTCCTATCCGGCAGACCTGCATGAAGTGCCGGCCATCGATCCGGAAGCCGAGATGGTATGCCGCGGGGGTTCCTGCATCATCGATCCCTTCGGACACTACGTGACAGAGCCCGTCTGGGATGAGGAAACGATCATTTACCAGGATCTCGATATGACCTTGCCGGCGGCCTGCAGGATGGAGCACGATCCCGTGGGTCATTACGCCAGACCGGATGTGCTGGAACTGATCGTGCACGAATAGAGCATTATAACGGGAAAGCCACCGCGTCGGCATAGAGCTTCTTCAGGATGTCCAGAAAGCGGGTCAGGCTCTCGCGTCCGTCAGCCTTGTGGGTGAGCAGCTGACAGCAGAAGGATTCTTCGCAGTCAAAGGGGATCCAGGCGAACTGACCGCTGTGGTCGTTCAGGAAGCCCGGCGCAAGGCAGACGCCCCGGCCTGCGGCAACGTTGGTCAGGGTGGTATCGTGATCCGCGCTGTTGAAGTAGTCGATCCTGCCGCTTCCCACCAGCCTTTGCTGGACTGCCCGCAGGGCCGCGGGAGAACCGCCGCCCACCATCAGCGTACGGCCGTAGAGGTCGCTTTCCGTGACCAGGTTCTTCTCCGCCAGGGGATCCTCACGGTCGGTAATGAGGTAGATGTGACTTTCGAACAGATCATGGACCGTTACACCGGAGAGGTGCCTGGACTGATCCTTCAGCGCGAAGAGGATATCGGCATCTCCCCGCAGGAAGCTGTCCATTCCGCCCTCATACTGGAACATGGGGGTAAGCTGGACCTCGGGGTCGGACTCCGCGAACAGGCGCATGGCCTCCGGGAGAAAGTATATGGCCTGGCGGACCATCATGCTGATGGAGATGCTGTCCTTGTACCTGGCGCTGAAGTTCTGGCCCTGTTCGATGGCGCGCTTCAGTTCCTCTCTCATATTGCTCAGATAAGTTACAAACTGGGAGCCGGCGGGTGTGAGCTCGGCTCCTTTTCCGTTGCGATAAAAGATCTGAAAGCCGACTTCCTCCTCCAGCAGGCGGATCTGGTAGGAGAAGGTGGGCTGGCTGACGAAAAGGTTCTCGGCAGCCCGGCTGAAGTTCAGTGTTCTGGATAGTTCGATGCAGTAATCGATCTGTTTGGTATTCATTGTCATGCTCCTGTGATATTTAATAATTCAATTGATTATACAATACATCGATTGGACACCGCAATGCTTCGGTGGGATAATAAGAACAGAGAATAAGGAGGGCAATGCGAGATGACTGATGAAAAACAGATTCAGAAACTGTACAGAGACTACTGGACAGGGATGATCCGTAAGGACGCGCAGGGGCTGCGGGATCTCATGGCAGAGGACTATTATCTGGAGCATATGACCGGAGTCCGCCAGACCCGGGACCAGTTTCTTGCCGGCCTTCTGGCAGGGACCTTCAACTACTATTCCGCGGAGCATGATGCCATTGAGGTGCGTGTGCATGGAGATTCAGCGGAGATGATCGGAAGAAGCCGGATCACCGCAGCGGTTTACGGCGGCGGGAAGAAAAGCTGGCGTCTGCAGGGGAATTTTACCCTCAGAAAAGAAGCGGGCGCGTGGAAGCTGACAAGCTCCGGCGTGACGACCTACTGAAAAGTTTTCGGATTTCATGATATGATACATGGCGGAAGTCATAAGGGCTTCCGCTTTTCTTGTTTTTTTGCGTAGATCCTGCGGTAATCGGCCGCGGTAAAATGCAGATCCTGCGATGTAACAGAGTTGGGGCGGCGGCTAAAATAGACTCACCAAAGTTAATGTAAGCCAGATCATATCGATTCTGCACAGCGTAAGGAGGTGTTGGAGATGAGAAAGCTGATTTGGGTCATCGCGATCCTGTACTGTATCGCGCCGGATCTGTTCCCCGGACCAGTAGATGACGCTCTGGTCACCCTCGCAACCATTATTTACACCGCGCAGACTGCGTCCAAGAGCAGGGATCCGGAGTACATCAAAATGGAGAAGGATTTTTAAAAGGGATAGAGATACCGGAGGTAAAAGACATGAGAACAATTGGCAACTTTCTTTGGTTCGTATTCGGGGGATTCCTGAGCGGCCTGTCCTGGTGGATCGCGGGACTGATCTGCTGCGTTACCATCATCGGTATCCCGTGGGGCAGGCAGTGCTTCAAGTTCGCGTCCATGTCCTTCTTCCCGTTCAAGAAGGACGTGGTGGATGGCGGAGGCGCGGTATCCTTCCTGGCCAACCTGATCTGGCTGGTATTCTTCGGGTTCTGGATGGCCGTGGAAAACGTCATGTTCGGACTGATCTGGTGCATCACCATTGTGGGGATCCCCTTCGGAAAACAGTTCTTCAAGATCGCGAAGCTGTCGCTGATGCCCTTTGGGGCAAAGATCGTGGATATCAGAGGATAGGAGCAGAACGACAGTCCGCGTGTTATTCCGCATGGTTATATCATGATATGAATTATCACCATTAGCGCCAGCCTTTGCATTGTTCTATCATAGAATCAGGAAAGAAGACAGAACAACCGGAAGGAGAACAGACCTATGAGCAAGGTATTGGTGATATCGACCAGCCTCAGGGCAGGCAGCAATTCGGAGTTACTGACGCAAAGGCTGGCGGAAGGCGCGCAGGATGCCGGTCACAGCGTGGAAGTGATCAGCCTGAAGGACAAGGACATCCATTTCTGCATCGGATGCCTGCACTGTCAGGAGACGGAAACTTGCGTGTTTCAGGATGACGCGGCGCTGATCGCGGAGAAGGCGAAGGCTGCGGATACGCTGGTCTTCTCAACGCCGATCTATTACTATGAAATGAGCGGGCAGATGAAGACCCTGCTCGATCGGCTGAATCCCCTGTATCCGTCGGATTATCAGTTCCGAAATGTATATCTGCTGACGGTGGCTGCGGAAGAGAAGCCGGAAACCCCGCGGAAGGCCGAGAACGGACTGCAGGGATGGATCGACTGCTTCGCGAAAGCAGAGCTGGCCGGGTCATTGTTCCTGGGCGGAAATGAAGCGGCAGGAGATGCCGAAAAGAACAGCGCGGCCCAGGACAAGGCCTACGCGTTCGGAAAGGCAATGAAATGAAGCGGATCATCAGCAGCAGAAGAATGCACATCCTGATGACAGGGATCCTGATGGTATTCCTGTTCACCGCGGTGTTTTCGGCGGCGGCCTTCGCCGGCACCAAGCCCAACGCCACGGTCAAGATCGGCAAGAAAGCCTTCGACGCTGTTCTCTATGACAATGAGACCGCCAGGGCGCTGCAGGAGAAGATGCCGGTCAAATACAGGATGTCGGATCTGAACGGCAACGAAAAGTATAAGTATCTCAACGAAGACCTGCCGATGAGCGAAAAGAAGATCAAAAGGATCAAGGCAGGCGATATCATGCTCTATGGTTCGGACTGCCTGGTGGTCTTCTACAAGTCCTTCAACACCACATATGAGTACACCAGGATCGGAAGGATCACGGAGACGAAGGGACTGAAGAAGGCCGCGGGCAAAGGCAAGGTCACAGTCAGGTTTATGAGCAAGGATCCGGCCCCCGACGAGCCGGCAGTTGACAAACCTGAAGAGGAAGAGCAGATGAATCAGAACCTGACAGTATTTATCAACGATCAGGAAGTCAGTGTCTCCTGGCTGGAGAATGACGCCGTTGCCCGGATCAGAGAACTTGCCGGCGAAAAACCAATCGAGATAAAGATGAGCCGGTATGGCGGATTTGAACAGGTGGGGGCGATCGGAACAGATCTTCCCAGAAATGACCTGCGGATCACCACACTCCCGGGAGATATCGTTCTCTATTCCGGGAACCAGATCGTCATGTTCTATGGCTCCAACACATGGGCTTACACGAAGCTGGGCCATATCACCAATATGGATCAAAGCGGCCTGGAGGAACTGCTGGGGAAGACCGATGTCACGCTCAAGATCAGCGTTGGGCCGCAAGGTGAATGAAAATACGGTTTGAGAATAACCAGAATGGGTAATATTAAGGACCGGGAGCATCGATACAGATCTGCCGGTCTTTTTTATTTTTTGAAAGCACTTTGATTTCCGCCGGAAAGTGCTATATTGATAGTATATGGAGGCATTCAGAAAATGATCGATCTTGGTACAGTTTCGGGAAAAATACTGGCGGGAAATCTGCTGTTCGCAGCCTGCTGCATCGTCTATCTGGCCTGGTGGAGCATCGCCTTCCGGCCGGGCTACTCAGCGCCGATGCCCCTGAAAGGCGGCCTGTTTCTTGTCACCGCGGTGCTGGGCATCGCAGCTTTGGCAATGATCATCCAGGGCTGCGCGCGGGCGGACAGTCCGGTCAGATTCCTGTATATCATAGCGGCCGGAGCAGCGGCCTATATCATCCTGCTGCTTCTGACCAATCTCCTCATGCAAAGGCAGGTCACCACGGAGCTGATGCTCATCGTCTT
>CAMNJK010000058.1 GCA_946541435.1 uncultured Bacillota bacterium | reverse complement strand
GCCGGACCAGCGGAGGAGAAAGCCGGAACAGCAGACGGGACAGCCGGCGCTGCTGCTGATCGTGGAGAGGCCAAATGAAACGGCTCCTGCTGACCATCGCCGCGGGACTTCTGCGGCTCGTATATCTTCCCATCCGGCGCCGTCCGGTGCAGCGGAAGGTGACCATCATCTCCCGGCAGAGCGATGCGCCTTCCCTGGACATCCGGCTTCTTCAGGAGGAACTGGAAAAAAAGCATCCGGATGTGGAATGTATCGCCTTGTGCAGGACCATCGGTCCGGGACTTGGCGGCAAACTGTCCTATCTCTTCCACATGATCACCCAGATGAAGCACATCGCAGCATCCCGCGTGGTGGTGCTGGACGGCTACTGCATCGCAGCCAGCGTCCTGGATCATAAGCCTGAGACGAAGATCATTCAGATGTGGCACGCGGTGGCGGCCATCAAGCGCTTCGGTTATCAGACCATCGGCAGGGAAGGGGGCCACAGCGCCACGGTGGCGGAGGTCATGCGCATGCACCGGAACTACGACTACGTGCTCTGCTGCAGCCAGGCCACCGGAAAGATCTTCTGCGAAGCCTTCCGGACCGCGCCGGAGCGTCTGCTCTTCATGGGTCTGCCCCGGCTGGACCGCCTGACGGCGTCCGGAAAGGAAAAGCTGCGGGAGAAGTTCCGCATCCCTAAGGACAAGGAGATCCTCCTCTATGTACCCACCTTCCGCAGGGGACAGCAGATCCCCCTCCGGGACCTGATCGAAGCTGTGGACCGGGACCGGTTCACCCTGGTCATCCGCCTGCATCCGCTGGATCAGCCGCCGGAGGATCTGGGGAATCTGCCGGGCGTGATCGTGGATACAGAGCATTCCACCCAGCGCTGGCTCAGGGCATGTGACCGGATCATTACAGATTACTCCGCTCTGGCGGTGGAAGCATCCATAACCGGCAAACCCCTGTATTATTATCTCTATGATATCGAAAGCTACGAAACCAGCGTGGGACTGAATGTGGATCCCAGAAGGGAGATGCCTCATGCGACGGCCCTGCATGCAGACCAGCTGAAGGCCCTGCTGGACGGAGACTATGATTTCGAAGAACTGAAACGTTTCCGGGAAAAATACATTACCGTTGAAACCTCCGGCTGTACCGCCGGACTGGGAGAATTCATCTATGGAATTGTTGAAGAAATACATTAGGAAGTTTCTGATGCACCACCCGGGGCTCAGGGTAAAGGTCCGGGAGGTCCATGTGGCCATGAAGCAGCGCAAATACGCCAGATCCGCCGCGGCGCAGACCATCGACGATCATCTGGTGATCTTCGAGACCTTCATGGGACGTCAGTACGGCTGCAATCCCAGGGCAATCTATGAATACATGCTGAATGATCCCGCCTTCGATGATTACCGCTTCGTCTGGGTGCTGAACGACCCGGAGAAGAAGAAGAAATTCCCGCAGCTCGATCGGGCGGAGACCGTCGCCCTGCGGTCCGCGGGTTATTACGATGCCTATGCCCGGGCCAAATACGTGATCACCAATTCCAATCTGGATTACGGGATCATGAAGCGGGAGGGGCAGATCTTCCTGCAGACCTGGCACGGCACCCCCCTCAAAAAACTGCGCTGTGACATCGAAGCTACAGACGGGAATGCCATGAACTCCCTGGAGGAGATCCGCAGCAAGAACAATCTGGATGTGGTCCGCTATGATTACTTCATCGCGCCCTCGGATTTCGCCGCGGAGAAATTCGCCAGCGCCTTCCGGCTGACAGAACTTGGCCGGGAAAACATCCTGATCCGGACCGGCTATCCCAGAAACGATCTGATGCAGCATTTCGACGCGGACTACGCGGCTGCCCTGAAGAGATCCCTGGGGATCCCGGAGGACAAGAAGGTCATCCTCTATGCGCCCACCTTCCGTGACAACCAGCACAACGGCGCCGGCTATGTCTACGAGCTGGCCCTGGATTTCGACCGGCTGCGCAGGGAACTGGGAGAGGAATATGTGATCCTGCTCCGGGTCCATTACTTCGTTGCCCGCCAGTTCGATTTCGACCAGGCAAAGGGCTTCGTTTACGATGTGTCATCCCTGGATGACATCACCCCCCTGTATACCATCGCGGACCTTCTGATCACCGATTATTCCAGCGTCTTCTTTGACTACGCCAACCTGCGCCGTCCCATGATCTTCTACATGTACGACAAGCAGGCCTATGCCAATGACATCCGGGGCTTCTACATCGATCTGGAGGAACTCCCCGGTCCCATCGTGGAGACGGAGGATGATCTGATCTCGGCCATCAAGGGGGCGCAGCAGGACGCGCCAGCCTTTGCAGAAAAATACGAAGCATTCCATCAAAAATACAACTCCCTGGATGACGGCAATGCCAGCAGGAGAGTTGCGGAGATCCTCTTCGAGATGAACACAGCGAGCGCCAACTGACGCCCGCTGTTTTTTTCTGCTATTTTTTCATTGGCTTGAGAATGACGGCAATGCCGGTGTCTTCGTTGTCGTAATCCCAGTCATCGTTGTCGATGGTCAGTTCTCCGGTGCGGCCGTAAAAGATCCGGCCGGTCATGAGTTCGTTCTTGTAGTGGAGGCCGTCATCCTGCATCTCCCAGGTGCCGTCCAGATTCTCATCCACAACGTCGATGTTGATGGTTCCGTCTCTTTTGATGTTGACCTTCAGGTGGCCGTAGATGTCATAGGCCGTCTCTTTGGTGCCCTTCCATTTGCCGATGAAGTTGTTCACATCCTTGTTCTTGATGGCTGATTCCGCCTTGACCTCGACCCGCTCTTTCTCAGACATGGCTTCGTAGGGGTCTTCCACCACATTGTCGCCGGGCAGGGCGCCGTAGTTGTTTTCCGGACTGTCCTCCTCTTCCAGGGGGACCACATCCGGCTTGGATTCCGCTGTGGCTTCGGTGGCGGCAGTGTCCGTCGCTTCATCCGCGTCCCCGCATCCGGTGAGGGCGAAGGCGCCGGCCATCAGGACTGCCATGAGCAGCGCCATCAGGAGCAAAGGCAGGTGTCTGGTTCTGTGTTCTTTCATGGTTCATATACCTCCTCAATACCGCTTTTGATTTGCGTCATAGTTATCATAATGCCTGTTTGTGATCAATCGGTGATGGCGTAGATATCAATGTGCTTGTTGGAGAAGCAAAGCTCATAGTCTTCGTTCTCCAGATCGCCGCACTTGGTGAAGCGCTTGGAAACCACCACGTAGTCGATGCCGAGGGACCGGGCCAGTTCGCCCCGGCCTTCATCCGCCGGGTCGAAGAAGCGGTCGTTGGTCCGGATCCGCTCCAGGCGTTTCTCCCAGTCACGGGCAGGCAGGTTGTAGCCGGCCCCCGCGAAGTAGCAGATCCGGTTGGCGTAATCCGCGTACAGGAAGTACCGGTTGTCCCAGCGGTCCGCCACATCGAAGTTCTTCGGCGCCACGGTGTAATACCGGTCGGTGGCCAGCAGGGCATCCCTGGGGGTGTTCCTGTCGATCCAGCGCATGGCTTCATATTCCTTGTGGCTGATGGATTTGTATCTGTTGCCGCCGGGCGCGCCCGGATCGGCGGATCTGGCTGCTTCGCCCATCTCACCTGCCAGGAAGGATGCCAGCCCGATGGCGGACAGGATCAGGCAGACGATGAAAATGCCCCGGATGATCCGCATCAGGGTGCCCCGGTTTCCTTCCATGTCCTCGAAGAACCAGAAGGCGATCAGGGGGGCCAGGAAAACGGTCACGAAACCGAAATAGATCTGGCTGTGTCCGTGATAGTTGAGCAGCATCATGGCGATGAAGCCCACCAGCGACGCCGCGTAAACAAAGACGCGGGGGAAGTCGAAGGCCTTTTTCTTCGCGCACACCAGGATCAGTTCCCGGATGTACCCGATCACAAAGGGCAGGAAAAAGGCGGTGAGCAGGAAGACCGTGAAGATGCCCAGCAGCACGGCGTAGCGCAGGACAGAGGGCAGGCCCATGGATTTCATCAGGGCCACCAGCGGCGCCTTATAGAAGGTGATGTCGATGATGTTGGCCAGGGCGATCAGCGATTCTCCCGCGCTGGCGGACTGTCCTTTGGAGCCCAGGATGATGGCGTAGACCACGTAGAATCCGGCGGACAGGAGAAGCAAAGGCAGGATGGTCCTGACCCGCGCCTGCCGCAGGATGAGTCCCAGGACCCAGGTGCCCCAGAGGGCGGCCACGGCCACCACGCCGAAGGGGCCCTTGATGCCGGTGACCAGCATCAGGACGGCCAGCAGGATCAGGAACTTGCGCCAGGCGAATCCGCCGCCTGCATGCTCCTTATACCAGTACCGGATCAGGATGATCAGGACCAGGACGCCGCTGACACCGTAGCCCGCCACGTTCTCATTGCGGAAGATGAACAGGAAGGCGATGGACTGGTCGATGCCTCTGGCGATGAAGATGTTGGACAGCAGCAGGGCCAGGCAGTAGAGACCTGCCCGGTCAGGCCGCGCGCACATCTCGCGGAATGCCGCGTAGAGGGACACCCCGAAACAGTAGACCGTCAGATAGGGGCCCACGGAAAAGAGCATGGTATCCGCCGTCAGTCCGAAGAGGCGGACCGGAACGGAGTACAGCAGCTCCGTGAATATGTGATAGTTGTAATAAAGCCCGGAAAACCAGGGACACTCCAGCGGCCATCCATGGGACAGGGAATTGATGAGTCCCAGATGGAATCCCTTGTCCGGATTCATGGTGATCATGTGATCCACTTCCGGCGAAAGGTACAGGTACTGGGTCATCAGCATGGTATAGAGCAGGGCCCCCGTCAGGAAAACGCACAGGGCAGGGGACAGGGATAGGAATCCCGCCCGCAGCCGCTGGGGGAAACCTTGTGACACTGTCCTTTTGAGAGACGCAGTTTGATCCTCTGCTGCGGCCGGCATGTTATTCAGCGCGTTACTGGAATCTGCCTGCCTTTGCAAATCGGCAGAGCCTGCTCCGGTGCGGACCTTACGCCGGCGGCCGCGGACGCGCTGGAAAATCCAGACCAGGGTGCATACCGGTCCTGCGATATAGAGCAGGGCATTGGTGTGGATCAGTTCTGTGATGAAGTAGACCAGGGTCAGAAAAGCCCAGCCTGTGAAGAATCCTGTGGCCAGGGCTGTCGAGATGTGCCGCGGCCGGAATCCCGCAGTCCGCAGCCAGAAAAGTCCCGGCAGCTGGACATAGACGATCATGAAGGCGATGGCGGTCAGGACTGCCGGCGCGCTGGCCCGGTAGACGAACAGGGCGATCAGGATCATGGCCAGGCAGGCTGCAAGGCAGGCCAGCCGGACCACCGTGCCCAGGGGTTCATAGGAAGCGTGGCTTCCGAATCGTTTTAATTTAGCTTCTTGATTCATATCCATGACTGTATTCTATCGTATTCCCCCTGCCCCAGGCAAGAGCGGAACGAAAAACCCTGACACCGATTATCCCAAATTCCCGGGCCAGCCTTTGCCGGAGCTCAGGAAGTCGAAGTCATTTGGCTGGCGGTTGTTGTTAGACCAAAGGGTCAGCAAGTGGATCGCATCCGCCCTCCTGCAGGCAAAGCCTGCCCGAGCAAACAATTTTTGCTGGATTATGTCCAGAATTGTTTGCTCGTAAACAATTTCAGCGGTTTTGTCTGGGATTTTGTTTGCTGGCAGGTGTGTCGGGTGTGAAAAATTTCGGGGCAACAAGATATTCACATGTTTCCTTCTCCGTGGCCCTGCGGCGCTTCCCCTGCCGGGCCATCTGTAAACAATTTTCCCTTCAGAATGCCGAAAATTGTTTGACAGCAAACAATTTCCGGGGTTTTCAAAGGATTTTTTGGACAAGGGTCCAGGGGAGGACAATACGGCCCTTCAGATGCCGTCCGCCAGGAATCAGGCCAGGCGCTTACATGACCGAATGGAAGTTACATCACATTCAGGACTTGACTCAAAAAGCCGGCATTCCATGGTAGAATAAGAATCAGAAGGGGATTCAGGAAGACGAATGGAGGTCAGAAAAAAGATGATAGAACTCCGGAAAACCGATGTGAAGAAACCGAAGCAGGGAAAATGCAGTACTGCAGCAGTCCTGGCTGGGGTCCTGGTCCTGCTGATGATCATGATGGGGTTCACCCTGGTCTCCTGTGGTCAGGATCAGAGCATCGAGGCTGCGACGGCTTCGGAGGTGACAGGGAGTGATGCCGCCGGTGCCGGGCAGGAGAGAGGAACGGCGCAGGGGACCGGAACGAAGAACGGCGCCGGGGCGGAGACGGGGCCGAAGACCGGGTCAGAGACTGATCAACAGGCTCCTTTGTGTACTCTTTTCTTCGCGTCGGACTATCAGAAGGCAGATGGCTTTCCGGATCCCCGAAAAACACTGCGGGGCATTCTGAGAACAGCGGCCGCGAAGGGAAAACACCCGGATCAGGTGATCATCTGCGGAGATTATACCAATGACTCCCGTCTGTATAATTATCAGCTGAGCCCGGAGGATTCCATCAGGACGATCCGGAAGACAGTGAAGAAGATATGCCCGGATCTGAAGAAGAAGGACATGGTCTTCGTCCAGGGAAACCACGACCGGCTGACGGAATCCATCGCCGACTCAGGCCTGCATGAATACGAAGACTGCCTGATCTATGTCCTGAATACAGAAATGGACTATCCCTGGGTGCAGGGACATACGACCGGCAGTCTGAAAAAGGTCACCCGGGCGGCGAAGAAGATGGAGAAATGTTTTGATCAGCTGATCGCCGGGGGAGAGACCCGCCCGGTCTTCATCGCAGGACACGTGCCCCTGCATTATACGGCCCGGACATCCTCCCGCCATGGCAGCGGAGACAATCTCTACGCCAAACGCATCTTCAAAAGAGTCAACCGGGCGGCGAAGTCGCTGAACATCATCTATCTGTACGGCCACAACCACTCCAAAGGCTGGGACTGCTACATGGGCGGGGCCTGTGTTTACAAAGCAGCGGGTGATACCCTGCTGCTGCCCGACTTCACAAAAAGTTCCCGGGAGACGGATTCCTATACAAAGAAGATCCTGCGGTTCACCTATCTCAACGCCGGTTATCTGGGCTACTACATGAACTGCGGACCGGAGGAGAATGCGGCAGGGATCAGAAATAAGTTCGACGCCGCGGACATGACCCTGACCGGGACCATCTGTGAGATCTATCCCGACCGGGTGGTCCTGACCCGGTATGACAGCAACGGGAAGCACAGGCTCGGCGCCAGGGGAGAGGCCAACCCCTACAGGAACTATATCGACAGGGACCTGATCGGAGAGGAATACTATGCCCGCCCGGTGAAAAGCCCGCAGACCGTCCCCCTGAAATCCCCATCGTCCCGATAAAATCCCTGCGCTGATGCAAAACACCTCAATATAGCACCACAATATATGGTATACTGTTTCTGCCTGGCAGACCAGACGCACGGCATCCCCTGCCCCGAAAAGAAGACGGCGGGGTTCTTGCCTTGTCCATCTGGCTGCTGCGATAATCGAACCAAAGGAGAAATGACAGAAGAATGAGCAATAGAACGAGAAAACAGAGGCGGGGCATCGTCCGGGCGGTCACGGCAGTTGCGGCCGGGATCATCCTGGTGACAGCGGGGATCTTCATTTATCACGGCGTGATCCACCGGGCAGGACCGGAGCCGGGAAAGACCGAAGGCCTCAGCGCCGATGTCTGTTATCACGATATTACCCTGCGCTGGGATCCGGCGGATAAGGCGGACGGGTATTTTATTTACGCCGCGGAGGCAGAAGAAGCTGCGGGTACCGGGGACGCGCCAGCCTTTGCACTGGTGGGAGAGATCACGGACGGCGAGACCTGCGAATTCGAGATCGACGCCTTCACCCACGACAAGCCCTATCAGTTCCGGGTGGCGGCCTACGGATACAACTCCCTGACCAAAAACAAAAATGAAGGAGAGCCTTCCGAGGCGGTGGACGTGATCTACGACACATCCCAGTCCGCCCAGAAGATTCCGGTGCTGACCTATCATGAGCTGATCCCGGCGGGGTATCCCGTGCACAGCTCCCTGACGGTGCCGGCGGATCTGTTTGAGCAGCAGATGGACTATCTGAAGGACCAGGGATTCACCACCCTGAGCATGGACGAGTTCTATCAGTGGTATCAGGGCAAACTGGAAGTGCCGGTCAAGTCCTGCGTCGTGACTTTTGATGACGGCGCGGACAATGTCTACTATCTGGGATATCCCATTCTGAAGGAGAACGGGCAGAAGGCTACAGTCTACTGCATCGGCCATCATCTGGAGGAGAACGGGGGCGTGACGGCGCCCTATACCCCGGAGGACGGCGTGCAGCGGCGGTTCGCCAAAGACGTGATGGAGGAAGTGCGGGCGGAATACCCGGACCTGGCTTTCGAGAGCCACACCTACAACATGCACAAGCGGATCGACGGCTACAAACCCGTCAATAAACTGACTTACGATCAGATGATGGAAGACTTCGCCATGAACGAGCCCTATGGATTCAAGTACATCGCGTATCCCTGGGGCGCCACCAACAAGGCCATGAAGCGGGCGGCCCGGGACAGCGGCTATAACCTGGCTTTCGGCTATGAACCCTTCCGCTATGCCCGCCGCACGGACAATCAGTTCCGCATCCGCAGGATCAAGGTCAACGGATTCTCGGATCTGGATTCCTTCGTGCAGATCGTGAACGGGGAGTACACGGAGCAGGTGAC
>CAMNJK010000057.1 GCA_946541435.1 uncultured Bacillota bacterium | reverse complement strand
GAACATCGTCTGGTGGGCATCATCACCTTCGACGATATCATGGAGATCATCGAAGAAGAGACCACCGAAGACATCGAACGTATGGGCGGCGTCATGGGCGACGACGACCACAAAGAATATCTGGATATGGGGGTCTTCCGCCATGTGAAGAACAGGCTGCCATGGCTTCTCTTCATGACGTTGACCCTGATGATCACCGGAACCCTGATCTCCCAGTTCGAGTCGGTCCTGTCCCAGGTGATCGTCCTGGTATCCTACCTGCCTTTGCTCATGGGCACCGGCGGCAACACGGGAACCCAGGCGGCCACCCTGATCATCCGCGGACTGTCCGTGGATGAAGTGGACCTGAAGGACGCGGGAAAGGTGCTCTGGAAGGAGTTCCGGGTCAGCATCTGTCTGGGCGTGGTGCTCAGTGTCTTCAATTTCCTGAAGATCACCCTCATCGACCGGCAGGATCCCATGATCGGGGTGACGGTGGCGGTGGCCATGATCCTGGTCATCGTATTCGCCAAGCTGCTGGGCGGCATGCTGCCCATGGCGGCCAAGAAGATCGGCGTGGACCCGGCCCTGATGGCGACGCCCATGATCTCCTCTGTCACAGACATGGTATCCTCGGTGATCTTCCTTTTCACCGCGTCGGTACTGCTGGGGATCGCTCTCTAGAGCGGCATACAGGAATTCAGAGAATGAAAGAAACCACGGAAAACTATATCAAAAATCTAATCGGTCCGCGCCCGCGGGATTCCCATAAGGGAAACAACGGCCGGGTACTGATCATTGCCGGATCCGAAGGGATGGCGGGCGCCGCGGTCATGGCGGCGAAAGCAGCCCTGAAGTCCGGCGCGGGACTGGTGACCGTCAGCATTTCCCGCCAGCTTTTTCCCATTCTGCAGACGGCGGTTCCGGAAGCCATGTGCATGGGCAGGGAAGGGATCCTGACAGAGGATCTGAGCCGTTACGATACGGTGGCTGTCGGTCCGGGCATCGGCAGGGGCGAATCCCAGTACCGGATGGTGGAGCATCTGCTGCAGGATTACGGCGGCCCTCTCATCATCGACGCAGACGGGATCAACAGCCTTTGTGAATACGGCATCGCGCCGTCCCGGCTGAGAATGTACGATATGCAGACGGTCCGGGGAGACGCGCCCCTGGTCCTGACCCCCCATCCCGGGGAAGCGGACCGGCTTCTTTTGAGCTTCCGGCAGCGCCCGGTCTCCGATCTGGGGCGGGAGACCGCTGCCAGGACCCTGGCCAGGCTCACCGGCGGCATCGTGGTGCTCAAAGGCGCGGGGACCCTGGTCAGCATGTCGGTGGGCCAGGATACGGAGATCTGGCAGAATCCCACCGGCAATCCCGGCATGGCCACCGGCGGCAGCGGCGACGTGCTGACCGGTGTGACGGCGGCCCTGGCGGCATACAGCAGAGCAGGGGGCGCGGGCGCGCCGGCAATGAAGCTGACAGACGCGGTGCGGGCGGCGGTCTACATGCACGGCCTGGCCGGTGATCTGGCTGCTGCGAGGATCGGCGAGATCGGCATGACTGCCATGGACATCGCGGATGCGCTTCCCGAAGCGTTCCGGAAGATCGCGGGACAGTGAACAGATCCGCCGCAAATGATTTTGTCATTCGATCCATAGCTCGGAAGACTCCGGCAGTACAGAAGACTATGGAATCTCATAAGAACATGTAAATAAACAGGAAGGAACAGCATGAATATCAAAGAACTGGAATTGAAAGCAACAGAGGTAAGATGCAGCATCATCCGGTCACTTCACGCAGCCGGCTCCGGCCATCCGGGCGGATCCCTGTCGGCAGCGGACATCGTGACAGCGCTGTATTTTGACGAGATGAACGTCGATCCCGCTGATCCGAAGATGAAAGGACGGGACAAGCTGATCTTCTCCAAGGGACACGCCGGCCCGGCGCAGTACGCGGCACTGGCAGTCAGAGGATTTTTCCCGGAGGAGGAGCTTCTGACCCTTCGGAAAATGGGTTCTAAGTTCCAGGGCCATCCCAACATGAACTATGTTCCCGGCATCGAGATGTCCACCGGTTCACTGGGACAGGGATTCAGCGCTGCCGGCGGCATGGCGCTGGCGGGCATGCTGGACGGTGATCCCGGACGGGTCTATGCCATCCTGGGAGACGGCGAGCTGCAGGAGGGCCTGATCTGGGAAGCTGCCATGTCAGCGGCGCATTACAAGCTGGACAACCTGGTGGGGATCGTGGACCACAACGGACTGCAGATCGACGGCCGCAACGACGATGTCATGACGGTCATGCCCATCGCTGACAAGTTCCGCAGCTTCGGCTGGAATGTGATCGAGATCGACGGACATGACATGCAGCAGATCCTGGATGCTTTTGCCGCGGCGAGAGCATGCAAAGGCAGGCCCACCATGATCGTGGCAGAAACGGTCAAGGGCAAGGGCGTTTCCTTCATGGAAGACCAGGCAGGATGGCATGGCAAGGCGCCAAACGATGAGCAGGCGGAAGAAGCTCTGAAGGAGCTTGGCGAGCTGATGGAAGCACAGAAGAAGGCACTGACAGCGTAATTACGGAATGGAGATACAACAAATGACTGAAAAAATCGCAACAAGACAGGCCTACGGAGAGATCCTCCCGGTGCTTGGCAAAGAATACCCCGACCTGGTGGTCATGGATGCGGACCTGTCCGGATCCACTAAAACAGCAGAATTCCGCAAGGTCTTCCCGGAGCGTTTCTTCAACATGGGGATCGCGGAGCAGAACATGTACGGACAGGCGGCAGGACTGGCCCTGTCCGGCAAGATCGTCTGCGCCAGCACCTTCGCCATGTTCGCTTCCGGCAGAGCCTTTGAGATCATCCGGAATTCCATCGGCTACACCCATGCCAATGTGAAGATCTGCGCGACTCACGCAGGGATCACAGTGGGTGAGGACGGCGCCAGCCACCAGACCTTTGAGGACATCGCGCTGATGCGGACGATCCCGGGAATGACGGTCATCAATCCGTCGGATGCTGTATCCGCAAAAAAACTGCTGCGGCAGGCGGTGGAAATGGAAGGCCCCTGTTATGTCCGTCTGGGCAGAGCGGCGGTCCCCGTCTATTACAAGGAAGAGGATGAAATCATCCTGGGCAGGGGAAAACAGCTGAGAGACGGCAAGGACCTGACCATCATCGCCACCGGCATCATGGTGCCGGATGCCATGGCGGCAGCGGAAAAGCTGGCGGAAGAAGGCGTGGATGCCCGGGTGATCGATATCCATACCATCAAGCCCCTGGATGAGGAGATCATCCTGAAGGCGGCGGCGGAGACCGGCGCCATCGTCACGGCGGAGGAGCACTCTGTCATCGGCGGCCTGGGCGAAGCAGTGGCCCACACGGTCGTGAAGAAATGTCCTGTGAAGATGGCCATGGTGGGCCAGCAGGATGTGTTCGGTGAATCCGGCAAGCCGGATGAACTGCGGGCCAAGTACCACATGACCGCAGAGGATATCGTGAAGGCAGCGAAAGATCTGGCATGATCGAATTCACAAACGTTACAAAGAGATATCAGTCTATCGTAGCTCTGGACGATGTGACGGTGAAGATCCAAAAAGGCGATTTCGTGTTCCTGGTGGGTCCCAGCGGCGCCGGCAAATCCACCTTCGTAAAGCTCATACTGAAGGAGATCGACGCTGACCGGGGCACCATCATGGTCCGGGGAGAAAATGTGACGCGCATGAAAGCGCGTCAGATCCCGGGGCTGAGACGGAACATCGGCATCGTCTTTCAGGATTTTCGGCTGCTGCCGAAGAAAACGGTCTATGAGAACGTGGCCTTCGCCATGGAGATCATCCATCAGAAGCGCCGGGTGATCCGCAGGACCGTGCCCCAGGTGCTGGGGATGATGGGGATCCTGGAGAAGGCGCATCAATATCCTGACGAACTCAGCGCCGGTGAACAGCAGCGGGTCGCCATCGCCCGGGCCATCGTCAACAAGCCGAAGATCCTGATCGCGGACGAACCCACGGGAAATCTGGATCCGGACACCGCCTGGGAGATCATGCAGCTTCTGGACCTCATCAATCAGAAGGGGACCACGATCCTCATGGTGACCCATGCCAAGGATATCGTGGATAGAATGGCCAAACGGGTCATTGCCATCGAAAACGGACGGATCGTCCGGGATGAGTTCGGCATGTACGGATACCGGCAGGAGCAGGAAGGGGCGGAAGCCCCCCGGCCAGCTTTTGCAGAATTCAGGAGAGGAGGCCGCGGGTGAGAAGTTTCTTCTACACGATCCGCCAGGCCTTTCTGCAGTTTGGGCGGAACTTCAACATGGGACTGGCGTCCATCTTCGCCATCACCGCCATGCTGCTGATCCTGAGCGTGTTTTTTATTGCGGCGCTGAACATGAACATCGCGGCCCAGACCATCCGGGGCGACTACGACACCATCGAGATCTATCTCAAGGACAAGGTGACGGAGAAGAAGGCTCAGACGCTCATCGAGGACATGAAGGCCACGGACGGGGTGGCGGATGCCGAATATAAATCAAAGAAGAAGGCCATGAAGGAATTCCGCAAGCGCTGGGGCGAGAACGGATACCTGCTGGATAATCTGGAGGAGAATCCCCTGCCTAATTCCATCGTGGTGCAGATCGCCGATCTGGAGAAGGCGGACTACATCGCCTCCCGGGCGGAGAAGCTGAAGGGCGCAGAGGATGTGAAGTTCTACAAGGATACTGTGGACCGGCTGCTGAAGATCACGGATTTCATGCAGTGGGCCGCGGTGATCCTGATGGCTTTTCTGATCCTGGTTTCCATCGTGGTGGTGTCCAACACCATCAAACTGACCGTATTCAACCGGGCGGATGAGATCAGTATCATGAAATACATCGGCGCCACCAACTGGTTCATCCGGGGGCCGTTTCTGGTGGAGGGCATCATCATCGGCGTCATTTCCGCGGCCATTTCCGTGGGACTGACCGCCCTGATCTATCACAAGCTGGTGGAACTGATCGGAGACCAGATGTTCAGCATGCTTTCGATCCCCATGGTGCCGGAGGAATTCCTGATCTATAATCTGGCCTGGATCTTTCTGGCCCTGGGCGTCAGCATCGGCGCCTGCGGCAGCATCATCTCCATCCGGAAATTCCTCAACACCGAGGGAAGCCGTCACGGCAGACGGGCTCTGGCCCTGCTGATCATCGCTGTGATGGGCGCGGGGTTTGTCCTTTTCCCGGCCTGCGCCAATGCTTCGGAGCTTTCGGATCTCAACAAGGAGATCAAGCAGAAGCGGCAGGAGCTGAAGGAGGGAAAGCACCAGGTCAAAGAGATGATGGATGAGATCGTGGATCTGGAGGAGGACATCGATGCGCTGGACACCCAGATCGCGGTGGCCGCGGACGATCTGGAGGTCCTGACAGAAGAACTGGAAAAAGCCAGAAAGAAAGTCAACCGCCAGGACAAGAATCTCAACATCCGGCTCAGGAACATGTATAAGAACGGGTCGGTGGGCTTTCTGGATGTGCTGCTGAATTCCGGCAGCCTGAATGATTTCCTGACCAATCTGGATATGGTCCAGCGGATCCTGAAGAGCGATGAAAAAGTCCTGGCGGGTCTGAAGGAAGCCCATAAGGAGATCAAAAAGAAAAAAGAAGAAGTGGAAGCTCTTCAGGCGGAGCTGGAAGATGCCCGCATGACGGCCCGGGAGGAGAAGGCCGAGGTGGCCCGGCAGAAGAAGGAACTCACCAAAGAGAACAGGCGGACCGCTGATGATATCGGTGATCTGGAAGCCGAGCGGGAGGCGCTGGAAGAGAAGCTGGCGGCCCAGAGCAGAAACGGCGAGATCAGCAACAGCGGTACATCAAAGTATAAAGGGGGCGTGTTCCTCTGGCCGCTGCCTGCCAGCAGTACCGTGACATCAGACTACGGCTGGCGCATGTGCCCCTACCATGGAAGGGAATTCCATGCGGCCCTGGATATCGGCGGCGCCTCCAGCGGATCACCCATCGTGGCCTCCGCGGCCGGAAAGGTGGTCCAGGCCGGCTGGTACGGCGGCTTCGGCATCTCCGTCATCATCGACCACGGCGGCGGACTGACAACGCAGTACAATCACTGTTCCGGGGTCAACGTATCGGCGGGACAGAAGGTGAAACGGGGAGAGACCATCGCCTTTCTGGGCTCCACGGGATTTTCCACCGGTCCCCATCTGGACTACCGCGTCTACAAGGACGGCAATGTGGACAATCCCTGGAACTACCTGTGAGAAAGCGCAGGAAAAGAGCATCAGGATAACCATATGAATACACACGATGAAATCATAAAACAGATCATGTCCGCCCGGGGGATCGTTTCGCCGGCGGATGTGGAAGAATATCTGTCCGACCATCCCAGGCGGACTTACGATCCCTTCCTGATGAAGGGCATGCGGGAGGGTGTCGATCTGATCCTTTCAGAAATCCACCGGGGAACCAGGATCTGCGTCTATGGTGACTACGACGCGGACGGTGTGACCTCGGTCTCCATTCTCATGTCCGTACTGAAGCAGCTGACGGACAATGTGACCTGGTATATCCCGTCCCGCTTCACGGAAGGCTACGGCCTGCATAAGTCAGCTGTGGACGCTCTGCATGCGGACGGGGTGGGCCTGATCATCACCGTGGACTGCGGCATCACCTCGAACAGCGAGGTGGCGTACGCCGGGACCCTGGGCATCCGCATGGTGGTCACGGATCATCACCAGCCGGGAGATACCATTCCGGACTGCGTCGTCATCGATCCCAAGCAGGCGGGGGAGACCTACCCCTTCCGGGAGCTGGCGGGCTGCGGTGTGGCCTACAAGCTTCTCCAGGCTTTGCAAAGGCAGGCCGGACTGCCCCGTTCCATCGTCAGCGAGACCCTGGACCTGGCGGCCACCGGTACCGTGGCGGACATCGTTCCCCTTCAGGATGAGAACCGGACCATCGTCAAGTACGGCCTGGTCAGCCTGAACGCCCGCAGCCGGTCATCGCTGGCAGCCCTGGAAGAGGCCATTTCTCTGGAGCACATTTCTTCGGAAAACATATCCTTCGGCATCGCTCCCCACATCAACGCGGCGGGGCGGATGGAGCACGCCAGGGAAGCGGTGGAGCTGATCCTGGCGGAGGATCCCGAGGTCATTCAGGATCAGGTGGAGAAGCTGGTGGGCTATAACCGCCGGCGAAAAAAACTGCAGGAAGAGGCCTACGAGAAGAGTGAAGCGGCCATTCGCGGAGATGAGCCCATCATCTGTCTGCGGGTGGACGGGATCCATGAAGGCATCGCCGGCATCGCGGCGGGAAAGCTCAAGGAGACCTACGGACGTCCGGTCATCCTGACCACCCCCGGGGAAGACGGGGATCTGAAGGGCACCGGACGCAGCATCCCCGGTGTGGATCTCTTCTGCCTGCTGGACGGGCACAGGGACCTGTTCAAGCGGGTGGGCGGCCATAAGAGCGCCTGCGGATTTACCATCAGCGAGGAGAATTTCAAGAAGCTCTGCCCCATGCTGGAGGAGGAGACGGAAGAACTTTACCGGAAGGATCCATCTCTTCTGGATACCGGCGGAGCGTATGATCTTCAGATCCGGCCCGCCGATGTGACCGTGTCCCTGGCGGAGGCTCTGGCCAAGATGGAACCCTTCGGTGAAGGCAATCCCAAGCCGCGGTTCCTGCTGCAGGATGTGTATGTATCCCGGCCGGCGTATATGGGCGAGAACAGTACCCATGTGCGGTTTCAGGCAGTGCGGGACGGACAGGGGGCTCCCTGCGTCTTTTTCAGAAGGGCACAGGAATTCCGGCAAAAGCTGGAGGGCAGTGATCCGGTGTCCCTGATCGGGACCATCAGCGCCCAGGTATGGAATGGAAGAAAACGGGTACAGATGATTGTGGAGGAGATACTATGACAGATGAGGTAAACAGACAGGTGGCGGAAGCGGAAGCTGAAGCGGAGACAGAAGCGGAAGTGAGACCGGAAACGGAAGCAAAACCGGAAACCGAAGCGGAACCGTCGGCTTCCCCGCTGCGGCAGGACGCCGCTGAGACCCTGTATCCGGATCCCGCTGAAGCGGTCCGGTCCCGGGCCAGGGGTGTTTCCAGGGGGAAGGTGTTCGCTCTGGTCTGCATCGCCTTCGCGGCGGGCATCGTGCTTTCCCTGGTGGGCATGTCCCTTCTGACAGGATCCAGGGGAGACAGCGCCGGCGGCGTCATTGAGCAGAAAAAGATCAATGAGATGAATTCCTATATCAACAGATATTATCTGCGGAATTATGACGCCCAGAAACTGGTGGACAATGCCTACCGCGGATATGTGGCGGGTCTGGAGGATCCATACTCCCAGTACATGACCGCGGAGGAATACGCCAGCTATGAGACTTCCGCCATGGGGACCTACTCCGGCGTGGGCGTGACCTTTGAGACAAAGGAAGACGGCAGTTACGTCATCGTCGGCATCACCAAGGACAGCCCGGCGGACCGGGCGGGTCTCAAGGCAGGAGACCAGATCCTGGCGGTGGACGGTGAGATCTATACCAGCAGCGATGTCATGGCCTCCCATATCCGGGGCAAACGGGGAACCAAGGTGGAACTGACCTATCTCCGGGGCAAAGAGGAAAAGACCGTCACCATGGTCCGGGAGAAGATCGTCCAGGATTCCGTGGATTACCGGATGCTGGATGATACCACCGGATACATCCAGATCACTCAGTTTATCGAATCCACATCCGCGGACTTCGACGAAGCGCTGAAGGCTGTAGAGGCAAAGGGGGCGAAGAAGCTGGTGCTGGATCTCAGGGACAACGGCGGCGGTCTGGTGGACGATGCGGTGGCCGTGGCAGATGACTTCCTGGATAAGGGCGTTGCCTGCTACGTACAGGACAGAAACG
>CAMNJK010000056.1 GCA_946541435.1 uncultured Bacillota bacterium | reverse complement strand
AAGTGGAGGTCGCCACCGACGAACCGGCAGAACATATCCAGTGGGCGCCGGAAGAGCCGAAAGAGAAAGAGATGACTGGGCCGGCGGAGGAGCCTGAATCCAGGCCGGAGGATGAGCCTGAAGCTAGGCCGGAGGATGATACGGAAACCAGCTCAGCGAAGGATGCGGAAGTCAGTTCGTCGGAGAATCCATGAGAGGGGCTCCCTTCGTCTGATTCAAAAACCGCCTTTTGAATACTTTCTGCAAATTGACCTCGATTTATTCAAATCTGCAGGCGTCGTTTGAACGTTTTCTCAGTTTTATCGTATTATATTCAAAAACTGCGCCCCTATGATTGGAGCACAGTCTTTAGCATTTTACATAACTCACATATATAGATTATATGTAGTCTCTCTGATGAGAGATCTTGAATAAACAGCTGGTATTCATTGAAATCATTCAAAAGCGCTTCTGCATTTTGAATAAATCATCCGAAATTCTTCAAATGATTCAACCATTCACTGTTCACAGGGAAACATCCTCAGATAACTGTTCACAGGGAAACATCCTCAGATCTTCCTAAGCGTTCCGTCCGCAGCAGTGCTTGTATTTCTTGCCGCTGCCGCAGGGACAGGGATCGTTGCGGCCGATCTTCGGGGTCGCGCGGCGAACTGTCTTGGAAGCTTTGTATTCCTTGGCGATCTCGATCATCTTCTCTTCGCCCAGGATGCCCTCCCACTGGGGCAGCCCATACAGGTACTCTGCGTCGGCCTTCAGCATGTTGTAGTACAGCTTCTCGGGAATGATCTCCAGATGGACCTGTGTGGATTCATCAAAGGCATCCAGATCGTTCTGTTCTTTGATGCTCTCGTTGATGCCGTCCAGGAATCCCATGAAGATGATGGGACGGACTTCGTATTTCTCCGCCAGTTCTCCCAGGGTCCCGTCCACCGGCTGATCCGGATGATCCAGAATATCACTGTAGATCTTGGTTTCCGCTTCGCTGTATTCCTTCCAGAAGTCGTCAAAGGTCTCTCTTGTCTGTCCTTCGATCAGCTTCGTCCACTGCTTGAATAATGTCATTTCATTTCTCCTTTATCGTCAGCATTGACATGCGTGCTTCGCCAGCCTTTGCATCGCTGTTACAGCATCGTCTTCGCCAGTTCCATAACGTCGCCCATGACGGCGCTGCCGGTGGGAAGCGGACCTGCGCCCGGTCCGTAGAACATCAGATTGCCCACGGCATTGCCCTCGACGAAGACAGCGTTGTATTCCTTGTGAACGCCGCCCAGGGGGTGGGTCTCCTTGATGTACATGGGACGGACTTCATATTTGATGGAGCCATCCTCGAACTTCTCGGCATAGGCGATCAGTTTGATCAGTGTCTTGTTGCCCCGGGCTTCCTCGATGTCCTCCGGCGTGATCTCCGTGATGCCCTTGCGGGGGATGTCATCCGGATGTACATAATGGTCAAACATCAGGGCCATCAGGATGCTCAGCTTGTTGGCAGCGTCGATGCCCTCCACATCTGCGGTGGGGTCTGCCTCCGCGAATCCCTTCTCCTGGGCGTCCTTCAGGACCTCGTCGTAGGACAGTCCTTCGGTGGTCATCTTGTCCAGGATGTAATTGGTGGTGCCGTTGACGATGCCCAGCACCCGGGTGAATTTATTGGCCTGCAGGCATCCGGTCAGAGCAGTCAGCACAGGAATGCCGCCGCCGACGCTGGCTTCGAACCGCAGCTGTACGCCGCCTTCCTTCGCCGCGTCCATCAGCCGGTGATAGTTGGCCGCCACTGCCGCCTTGTTGGCTGTGACCACGTGCTTGCCGCTGCGCAGCGCCTGTTCGATCAGGGATGCCGCCGGTTCTACGCCGCCAAGAAGCTCAATGACGATATCGATCTCAGGATCGTCAAAAATATCTTCTGCCTTCGCCACGAACTTTTCACGGGGAACATCGATGTCCCTTTCTCTGTCGATATACTTCTCAAGGATCTTGACGATATTGACCTTCGTTCCGACCGATGCTTCGATCTGATCCCGGTTCATCTCCAGGACCTTGTATGTGCCGGTTCCGATGTTGCCAAGCCCGAGCAGCCCGATTTTGATCTCTTTCAAAACACTCTCCTCCATGCATTTAAAATCATGAATACATTCTACACGATTCCGCAGGAAATGTCACTGAAAACCTTATGAGTTTCATTTCGTCCGGAAGGTCTTCACCCTGGACCATTTGCCGCGGTATGTATGGTGCTTCAGACGATGAACGCCCCGCACCTTGACGTCGTAGTATCGTCCCGGCTGCATCCCCACGAATCTAACCATATTACTATAGGTCATGAATTTCACGTAGCGCCCGCCGTGGATCCGGACGGCGACCTGATAGTATGTGGCGCCGCGGAGATACCGGAATGTGATCTGCGCCTTTGTCCTCCCCCGCTTCACACGGGTGATCTTTCCCCGGGCCGGCCTGCGGGGAACCTTGACATGCGCTTTTCCGATGCCGCCGGTGAAATCCCCGGTGTCCCCACGGGAAACATTTCTGTATCCGCCTTCTGCGATATAATCGGCGGCATTTCGGAAGCTGATGACGCCCCATCCGAAATACCTGTCATATCCGGCGGCTCCCCGGTCCTTGGAACTGGCCTGCAGGATATCCATGAACTGATTGTGTTCAATGGAGCTGTCAATTGACTTTGCCATGGCCGCCAGTGCGGATACCGCGGGAGCAGCCATGGATGTCCCCGACATCCGTGAATAGCCGTTGGTCACTGCAGGTTTATAATTGCCGAACCAGTCATATTCTCCAAGCCCGACGATATTCTGTCCGGGCGCCGTCACATCCAGCGCCCTGTTATGCTGAGAGAAAGATGACCGGTGACCGTTCCTGTCCACAGAGCCCACGCTGATGACGCCGGCATAGGACGCCGGGTAGTTGAACACAGCGTTCCCGCTGTTGCCTGCGGACGCCACCAGGATCATGCCATGTTTCGCCGCCGTCCGGCAGACGGATGCGAAGCCGTTGGAATAATGGTCCGATCCGAAGCTCATATTGACCACATCCACATCCCCCCGGTCGATCAGGGTCCGCATGGCCTGGATGGCGGACGATGTGGCGCCGCCGGAGCTGCTCATGATCTTCACAGGAATGACCTTCACATCCGGCATCAGACCGGTCACTCCCCTGTTGTTGTTCATGACTGCCGCGATCTCCCCGGTGACAAAGGTCCCGTGTCCCGCCGTGTCATTGCAGGATTTGAAGGATGCGCTGTGGAATCCCGTCGGGAAGTTGCGGTAGTTCAGATCGTCATGACGCCGCCCGCGCTTTGTCCAGCCCGCGATGCCCGTATCCATGACGGCAACGGTGGGTGTCCGGGACCCGTTCTGTCCGGTGCCGGTGATGCCGGCCTCCCAGACGCCCGGCATTCCCAGCGCATCGTACATCCACGCATTGTAGGAATAATAGGTATCATTTACGGCGTCCGGCCGGATGACATAGTCAGGCTCGATGAAGTCCAGGGCCGCCGGATCCGCGATTTCTTCGATCACATCCAGGGAAGCCGCCCGATACAGTTCCCCCTGGCAGAGTTCTTTCGCCGCCTCCTCGTCGCCGATCATTTCGATCTTCTGCTCCATTTCATGGATCTGGGAAAGGCTGGCGTCTCCACTTACGCCAAAGAGGAATCCATCGTATTCCGCCGCATCCAGTTCTTCCAGAGGGATCTCCTTCCCCGCGCTGTCACAGGCGATCATCAGATCTTCCAGATCCGATGCCGCTGCGTTCCCAGAGACCGTCTCCGGACCCGCAGTCTCGGACGCCCTGATCTGAGCGCTGTGATGCGTGTCATCCTGCGCAAAGGCTGCTCCGGTAAATATGATCGCTGTGCAGAGAACAGCGGCTGTGATTTTAATGTATTGTACGATTCTATGACTCATTTTCTCTCCTCCCATTCATGCGATCCGCGGTATGAACAAGAGTTCGTATGAGAACATTTGTTTTTTGGTGCGTCCGGTGTGTTTTTCATATTTTATTATCCATCACTGATGAAATCAAGGGCGAACCCGGCAATCAACATACAGAACTCGATCGGCATACAGAACTCGATCGGCGATCATGAATCAACTGAGACGAATCAACGAATCCCTTCTCAGAGTCCTTCATTGTAGATTATCCCGCCGAAAAACGAAATCTGCATCTGAGCAGCTTCAAGCTTATGATATTCCTTCATAGCCACTCGTCTTGCGGGGATTTTACTCCCGTCGTTTGCAGAATCCAGTCACAGAGCAAAGAATCTGCACCAATTTATCCATGTTGGTGCAGATTCAGTCTGCCAAGAAAAGATTCTTCAATCCGCTCCTCCGGACGTGCTCCCGGTACATTAAAATGATACCCAATGTGCTCAAATTTGTTCCCGATCCCTTTAGCAGACGCATGCCTGGTGCAGATCTGATGATTCTAAGCGTAAATCTACAAACTCAAGGGTAATCCATAAGCTGCGTCCCGGAATATATCTCCGGAACTCCCTTGTCCGCTGTTTGCTTTTTCCCTGCGGACAGGATATACTGGTTGCCGGGGCTCAAGGCCTGTATCCGCAGGCTCCGGCTAACGGCCACCGCGGCTGGCGGGCTCCTGCTGGCGGCCACAGCAGCTGGCAGCCCCGCAGCCCGCGGCCCCGCAACATAAAATTATCACCTGATTCTGATGAAAGGGAGACATCTATGAAAATTGTACTGCTCGATGGGCACACCATCAATCCCGGAGATCTTTCCTGGAAGAAACTCGCCGATCTTTGTGATGAGTTCGTGGTCTATGAAAGGACCCCGACGGAACTGGTGCAGGAACGCATAGGCGACTGTGATGTGCTGATGACCAGCAAGTGCTTTATCACACGGGAACTGATGGAGCATGCTCCCAATCTGAAATATATCGGCGTCACCGCCACCGGCTACAACAATATCGACATCGAAGCCGCCCGGGATCTGGGCATCGCGGTGACCAACATCCCCGCCTACTCCACAGAATCCGTGGCCCAGCATACCATCGCGCTCATGCTGGAGCTGACCAACCGCACGGGACTGCACAACGACAGTGTCCAGGCCGGCGATTGGACAAACGCCGAAGACTTCTGCTACTGGAAGACGCCCATGTTCCTGCTGAACGGAAAATCCCTGGGCATCGTCGGTTACGGTTCCATCGGCCGCCGGGTCGCCCGGATCGCCGAGGCGCTGGGAATGACCGTCAACGTCTACAGCAAAGACAGGCAGGCCGCGGTCACGTCCGACATCGTATCCCTCCACTGCCCCCTCACCGCGGAGAACACGAAGATGATCAACGCGGATTTCATTGAAGAAATGAAGCCCGGCGCTTTCCTGATCAACACTGCCCGGGGCGGTCTCATCGATGAAGAGGCCCTGGCAGCCGCAGTCCGCAGCGGACGCCTGGCGGGCGCTGCCATGGATGTGCTGAGCGCTGAGCCGGCAGCAGCGGACAATCCTCTGCTGGGCGTGGACAATATCATCATCACCCCCCACATCGCGTGGACACCGCAGGAGATGCGCCAGCTGATCATCGATATTCTGGCGGACAACCTGGTGGACTGGCAGGCAGGCGGCACCCTGAACCGGGTGGAACTCTGATCCTGCCGCATCTGAAATGCGGATATTCTCCAGCCTTTGCATAAAGCGTTCATCCACCGCCCAACAGCCGTTATGAAAGAAGAAACCTATCGTAAGATGGCAGATGCCATACGCGCATCTGCGGCAAAGAGATCCTTTATCATCTGGTTCAACCGGATCGTCACGCTGGCGATCTATCTGGTTTATCCTGCCCTGCTGATCCTGCTTCTGGTGTACCAGCGGGACCAGGTCCTGCCGGCCATCCTGATCCCCGGGATCTCTTTTGTGCTGCTGAGTGTCTGGCGGGACCGGATGAACCGTCCACGGCCCTATGAAGTATTTCAGATGGAACCGGTCATCAACAAGAAGACAAAGGGCCACTCCTTCCCCAGCCGGCACATCTTCTGCATGTTCCTCATCGCGGCCACCGTGTTCCGGTATTGCCCGGCCGCCGGTCTTGTGATCGGGCTGGCAGGACTGGGGCTGGCTGTCACCCGGGTCCTGGGCGGCGTCCACTTCCTGCGGGACGTGACAGCGGGCGCCCTGATCGGCGCAGGCTGCGGGATCATCGGCTTCTGGCTGATCCTGCCTCTGTTCTCCTGATCCGGGTTCTAAGATCCACCCTGACCATCGGCTGAGACATATCCAAAATCTGTGTAAGACCCCTGTCATGTATCCGAAAAAAAACATGATTCAGGGGTTGAATATTATTCATTTTCATGTATAATAATTCGTGCAGGGCAGTGACGCCCTGTTATTATGTGCTTTTTAGGAGGAAGAAACAATGGCAAAGGAAAAGGTAGTACTGGCATACTCCGGCGGACTGGACACATCCGTCATCATGAAGTGGTTAACAGAGAAGTATGATTATGATGTCATCGCTGTATGCTGCAACGCGGGCCAGAAGGAAGATTTCGACGCGATCGAAAAGAAAGCCCTGGCCACCGGCGCGATCAAGGCGCTGACCATCGACCTGAGAGAAGAATTCATTACAGATTATATCTGGCCCACACTGAAGGCGGATGCCATCTATGAAGGACAGTATATGCTGGGCACTTCCATGGCGCGGCCCCTCATGGCCAAGAAGCTGGTGGAAGTCTGCGAGCAGGAAGGCGCTTATACCGTCGTTCACGGCTGCACCGGCAAGGGCAATGACCAGGTTCGTTTCGAAGCATCCATCAACGCGCTGAACCCGGCCATCACCGTATTCGCCCCCTGGAGATCCCCGGACTGGGATTTTGATTCCAGAGAGAGCATGATCGAATACGCTTCATCCCGCGGCATTCCCATCAGCCAGTCCACCGCGAAGATCTACAGCCGTGACGAGAACGTATGGCACATCAGCCATGAGGGCGGCGAGCTGGAGAACCCCTGGAATGAACATCTGAAGAGCATTCACGTGCTGAGCGTTGCGCCGGAGGACGCGCCGGACGAACCCACCTATGTGGACATCGACTTCGAACAGGGCGTTCCCGTTGCCATCGACGGTGTGAAAATGAGCCCCATCGATCTTCTGGCCAAGGTCAATGAACTGGGCAGCAAGAACGGCATCGGTACTGTAGATATCATTGAGAACCGTCTGGTGGGCATGAAGTCCAGAGGCGTCTATGAGACACCGGGAGGAACCATCCTGTTTGCGGCCCATCAGGGTCTGGAGCAGCTGATCCTCGACAGGGACACCACCCAGTACAGAATGATCGTTGCTCAGAAGTTCGCTCAGCTGGTCTATGACGGACTCTGGTTCACACCGCTGAGAGAGGCTATCAGCGCTTTCGTTGACAAGACCCAGGAGAACGTCACCGGTACCGTGAAGATGAAGCTCTACAAGGGCTGCGCTTACGTAGCTGCACGGAAGTCCCCCTACTCCCTGTACAACGAAGAGTTCGCTACATTCAGCAAGGACGACGTATACAACCAGAGCGATGCGGAAGGATTCATCAACCTCTTCTCACTGCCGCTGAAGATCCGCGCTATCCAGAAGCTGACCGTGGAAGGCGGCGCGCCGCAGCATGAGAGCCTTGAATGGAAGGTCCTCAAGGGAAGTGACTTTATCGAATAAGCGGAGGTGGATCGCCAATGAAATTATGGAAAGGCAGGTTCGCCAAGGCATCGACCTCATCGGCGGATGAATTCAACGCATCCATCGGCTTTGACCAGCGGATGTACCGGGAGGACATTACCGGCAGCATCGCCCACGCGAAGATGCTGGGCCGTCAGGGCATCCTGACACCGGAGGAATCGGACCTGATCGTGAAGACCCTGCAGGAGATCCTGGCGGATATCGAAGCAGGAAAGATCGAATTCACCATCGAATCCGAAGACATCCATATGAACATCGAAACGGTGCTGACGCAGCGGATCGGCCAGACCGGCAAGAAGCTGCACACCGCCAGAAGCCGCAACGACCAGGTGGCTGTGGACTTCCGCCTCTATCTGAAGAAGGAATCCGCGGCGGTGGATGAACTGCTGGCAGGCCTTCTGGACACCCTGCTGACACTGGCAAAAAAACACCAGCAGACGGTCATGCCGGGCTACACCCACCTGCAGCGGGCCCAGCCCGTCACCCTGGCCTATCACCTGCTGGCATACTACCAGATGTTTTCCCGCGACCGGGAACGTTTCGCTGACTGTCTGACCCGGATCGACCGTCTGCCCCTGGGCAGCGGCGCTCTGGCAGGGACCACATACAACACCGACCGGGACTATCTGGCGGAAGAACTGGGCTTCTCCTCCGTCCTGCCCAACAGCATGGACGCGGTGGCAGACCGGGACTTCGCCCTGGAGTTCCTGTCCTGCTGCGGCATCACCATGATGCACCTGTCCCGCTTCTGCGAGGAACTGATCCTCTGGAGCAGCGTGGAATTCAGCTTCATTGAGATCGATGACGCCTACTCCACCGGCAGCAGCATCATGCCCCAGAAGAAAAATCCGGATATGGCGGAGCTGATCCGCGGCAAATCCGGCCGGGTCTACGGGGACCTGATGGCCCTCCTGACCATCTGCAAGGGACTGCCTCTGGCCTATAACAAGGACCTGCAGGAAGATAAGGAACCGGTCTTCGACGCCGCGGACACCGTCAAGGCGTCTCTGGGCATCTTCACGGAGATGATCCAGACCATGAAGGTCCGGGAGGAAAACATGGCCGAAGCCGCCAAGTACGGCTACATGAACGCCACCGACGCGGCGGACTACCTGGTCTCCAAGGGCATCCCCTTCCGGGACTGCCACGAGATCATCGGCCGCATGGTCCTCTACGCCATCCAGAATGGCAAGGCGCTGGATGACCTGACCATGGAGGAATTCCACTCCTTCTCCGAAGCCTTCGATGAAGACATCTATGAGAAGATCGC
>CAMNJK010000055.1 GCA_946541435.1 uncultured Bacillota bacterium | reverse complement strand
TACAGCACTTCCTTGATGGCTGCCAGGAATTCCGGGAAGTCCTCATATGCCGGGATCTCCGGATGCTCCGCCTTGATGGCGTCGGTGCTCTTGAACAGGAAACCGTGCTTGCTGGCCAGGATCATTCCCAGGTCATTGTGGCTGTCGCCGGCAGCAATGGTATCGTAACCGATGGTCTGCAGCGCTCTGACGGTGGTCAGCTTGGAGGGCTGAACACGCATTTTGTGTGTGATGATCATACCGTCATCACCGATCTCCAGAGAGTTGCACATGAGCATGGGCCAGTGCAGCTTCTTCATCAGCGGCTTGGCGAACTGCTCAAAAGTATCGCTGATGACCACGGTCTGGGACAGGGTCCGCAGTTCGTCCAGGAATTCCACTGCGCCCGGCAGGGGATCGATCTGCGCGATGACATCCTGGATGTCCTTGATTCCCATCTTGTGTTCTCTGAGAATGTCCAGTCTGTACTTCATCAGCTTGTTGTAGTCCGGCTCGTCACGGGTGGTTCTTCTGAGTTCGGGGATCCCTGACTTCTCAGCAAACGCGATCCAGATCTCCGGTACGAGAACGCCTTCCATATCCAAGCATACCATATTCATATGAGTTTCCGCCTTTCCTTATTATTTACCTCTTAATTGATAAAACTGTTCCTTAACGGTCATTCCTTTTGCCGCTTCACCGTGTAAAACACAAAAAAACTTTACTTCGAATCCGCGTCCTTGTCAAGGAAATCCCGCCTGTTTGCGGGAAAGTTTTCTGCTGCCCCGCTTACTCCGCCGCGGGCAGTTTGCAGACGTCGATCCAGCCTTTGGACGCGGAGTACTTCTCCAGCTCCTCCAGGGTGAATTCGATGGCGCTGTTGGCGCTGCCGCAGGCCGGGAAGACCGTTTCGAACCGCTTCAGGGAATCATCGCAGTAGATATCCACATCGTCCCGTTCGATGCCAAAGGCGCAGACACCGCCGATGGCGTGGCCGGTGTATTCGATCACTTCCTCCGGCTTGAGCATTTTGGCCTTGAAGTGAAACTGATCCTTGAACTTCCGGTTGTCGATCCGGGCGTCTCCCGCCGCCTGGATCAGGATGCAGCCACCTTCCGGCTTCAGAAAGGACAGGGTCTTACAGATCCGTTCCGGCTCCGTGCCCACTGCCTGGGCCGCCAGCTCCACAGTTGCGCTGGATTCCTCAAACTCCATGATCCGGTCCTGGATCCCGAACTGGGCGAAATATGCTCTTACTTTTTCAATGGCCATTATCTTAAACCTCCTGTTTCTGTGCCGTCAATTAATGCTGCGTGGGCAAACAACCCTTTCTGACAAGTGATTTTACCAACAAAAGTCCCTGTCGCTGGTAAACACCAGCCTTTGCATTCGTCTATTTACCTACAAGGCTGTAATATTCGCCTGCGTTCCGGAAATATTACACCCTGATTGGTCTGATGGAGTCCTGATGTGGGTAAATCGCTTCGATAATAAAATCATTTTACCAACATTCGGGCCGCGGACGCCGAACAACCAGGCAATCACGCCGCCGCCGAACAGCCGGACCAATCACCGCGCCGCCGAACAACCGCCCACTCACAGCGGCAGCTTCCGGCCTTCCTTCTTCCACTCCCTGAATTCGGCGGTGGCAGTGAAAATGGCATCGCCGGAGGAATTCAAAGCCGTCTCCATGGAATCCTGGATCACGCTGATGATGAAACCGACCCCCACGATCTGCATGGCGATATCTGCGGGCACCCCGAACAAAGAGCATCCCAGGGGTACCAGGAGCAGGGATCCGCCGGCCACGCCCGAAGCGCCGCAGGCAGAGAATGTGGCCACGATGCTGAGCATGATGGCCATGGGCAGGGTCACATCCACGCCCATGGTGAAGGCCGCCGCCAGCGAGAACGTGGTGATGGTCACCGCCGCGCCGTCCATGTTGATGGTGGCGCCCAGCGGGATGGATACGGAGTACATATCCTCATCCAGCCCAAGGTCCTCACAGAGTTCCATATTGACGGGAATGTTGGCCGCGGAGCTTCTGGTGAAGAAGGCTGTCAGACCGCTGCTGCGGATGCAGCGCAAAACCAGGGGATAGGGGTTGTGACGCAGCGCCAGCCCCACGATCAGCGGATTCAGGCCGAAGGCCACCAGCAGCATGGTGCAGACCAGGACCGCCACCAGCTGTCCGTAGGTGGCGAAGATCTCCAGCCCGCTGGTGGAAACGGAATTGAACACCAGACCCATGATCCCGAAGGGGGCGAAACTGATGATGCCGCGAACGATCTTTGAAATGGCCTGGGCCAGATCTTCCAGCAGCCTCTTGGTACCGTCGGAGGCCTTCTTGAGGGCCAGTCCCAGGATCACCGCCCAGAACAGGATGCCGATGTAGTTGGCGTTCATCAGGGCATCCACGGGGTTGGCCACGATGTTCATCAGCAGGGTCTGGACCACCTCAGCCATGCCGCTGGGCGCGTCGTACCCTTCCGCTGCCGCCACATCCTGCAGGGGGATGGTGGTGGGAAAAGCAAAATTGATGATGACCGCCAGCACCGCCGCCGACAGGGTGCTGGTGAGATAAAGGATGATAACGGTACGGAATTTCTTGGCGTTCCCGCCCCTGGCGTTGGCCAGGGATGACGCCACCAGCACCAGTACCAGGATCGGCGCCACCGCCTTCAGGGCCCCCACGAACAGGTTTCCGAAGATGCTGATCCACGATGCTCCCGGGATCAGCAGACCCAGGGCGGCGCCCACGATCAGGCCGCAGAGGATCCGCAGGATGAGGCTGATGGAATTCCATTTTTCGATGATTTTCATACTTGTCTCCTAAGTCTTTCTCCTATGTCTGTCTCTTGTTTTCTCTTCAGTGTCTCTCTTCTATGGCTATGGCCGCTGTTCCTGCAAAGGCTGGCCTTACCTGTGGATCACCCGCCCCAGGGTGGCCATCATATCGGGAATATTCAGGGGCTTGGCAATGTGTCCGTCCATACCTGCCTCTTCCGCCCTGGTCACATCCTCCCGGAAGGCATTGGCGGTCATGGCAATGATGGGAACTGACGCCAGGGCCGGGTCAGGCAGGGCCCGTATGGACCGGGTCGCTTCATACCCGTCCATGACCGGCATCTGAATGTCCATCAGCACCACGTCATAATAGCCGGGCTCCGATGCTTCCACCATCTGCAGGGCCAGCTGTCCGTTCTCCGCTGTCTCGATCAGGAACCCTTCCTGCATGAGCACCATCTGGGCGATCTCCATGTTGATGGGATTGTCCTCAACCAGCAGGGCCCGCGTCCCGTCGAAGGCAGCCAGGTCCCCGCCAGCCTTTGCATCGGTCTTCTCTGCCTCGGCCGGCTCTGTGATGGGGAAGGAAACGCGCAGGATGAATTCCGTGCCCTTGCCCTGTTCGGTGTTCACCTCGATGCTGCCGTCCATCAGGTCGATGATGTTCTTGGTGATGGCCATGCCCAGGCCGGTGCCCTGGATCCTGCTGACGGTGGAGGTCTTCTCCCGCTCAAAGGGCTCGAACAGGTGAGCGACGAAGTCCTGACTCATGCCGATGCCGTTGTCGATGACGCGGATCTCATACTCCGCGGCCTTGTCCGCGCCGGAGAGCTCTGTCAGCTGAAGGGCCACCTGGCCCTTTTCCCCGGTGAATTTCCCCGCATTGCTCAGGAGGTTCATCAGGGCCCGGCTCAGCAGATTCTTATCGCCGATCACCCAGGGATGACGGACCTCACTGGTGACCGAGAAATCGATCTGCTTCATCTCCATCTGATGTCTGACCAGATCCCCCGCCTCCTCCAGGCAGGCTTCCAGATCCATGGGGGCCGGTTCGATCTCCAGCTTTCCGGTCTCGATCCGGCTCATCTCCAGCACGTCGTTCACGATATCCAAAAGCTGGTGACTGGCCTTCTCGATCTTTTCGATATAGGCCTTTTGCTGCGCGGGCGAGGTGTCCTCCTTCTGCGCCAGGGCGGTGTAGCCGATGATGGCATTCAGCGGCGTCCGGATGTCATGGGACATGTTGGACAGAAAGAAGGTCTTGGCCCGGCTGCCTTCCTCCGCGGCGGTCAGTTTGGCTTCCAGCTGCTCGTTTGCCTGGATCCTGTCCACCGTCCGCTGGATCAGGAAGAGCATGACCAGAACGAAAATGCTCCCCCCGCAGAGGATGGCCGAGACCACCAGATTCAGGTGGCCGAACAGACCAACACTGATATACCCTGCCAGGAACAGAATCAGCAGAATGATGGGGATACGGAAAAAGCGTTCTTCCCGCTCCCAGTTCCCGTGTTCACGTACATGCCTGGAGAAACGTACATATCGTACGATGCTGTATGCCATCAGGATACAGCCCACCGCAAGCATGATATTCGCAAAAAGCAGCATCATGTCTCTCACCCGTCTTTCGCTTGTTCTTCACTGCCTCGTGCTATTGATTTTTTGTATTCTCTGCCTCCCAGATCAGTTCTTCCAGAGTCTGATACAGATATTCCGGTTCCACCGGTTTGGACAGATGAGCGTTCATGCCCACCTGCAGGGATCTCTGGACATCCTCATCAAAGGCATTTGCTGTCAGTGCAATGATCGGGATCGTCATGGCGTCCGGGCGGTCTGTGCCGCGAATGGCTTCGGTAGCTTCCAGTCCGTCCATCTCGGGCATCCTGACATCCATCAGGATCGCGTCATAATATCCCGGCTCGCTTTTCTGGAACATTTCCAGGGCGATCCGGCCGTTTACCGCGTGTTCGATCTCCGCCCCCTTGAGCTGGATGATCTGCTTCATGATCTCCGCGTTGATCATGATGTCTTCCGCCAGCAGGATGCGATGGCCCTGCAGATCGACGCGCTGTTTTTCCTTGAACAGATCCAGGTTGTTCTTCCGGGCGA
This sequence comes from uncultured Bacillota bacterium, assembly GCA_946541435.1. Taxonomy (GTDB): domain Bacteria; phylum Bacillota; class Clostridia; order Peptostreptococcales; family Anaerovoracaceae; genus Lentihominibacter. The sequence goes on along the minus strand of CAMNJK010000055.1, from coordinate 4,124 downwards.
TCCGTTCGAACTCATCGATGACGTTTGACGCGAAGAGGGGTTTGGCCAGGAAGCTGTCCACGCCCGCGTGGATGGCTTCATCCATGATCTCGTCCCAGTTGAAGGATGTCAGGATGATGACCGTCGTCTCATTGTCGTAGTTCTCACGGATCTTCCTGGCCACCTCCACGCCATCCATTTCGGGCATTTTCCAGTCCAGGAGCACCAGGTTATAGGGCTGCTGCTTCGTGTGGGCCACGGCCAGCATTTGCAGAGCCTCCGGTCCGCTGTAACAGGTGTCTGCCTTGATGCCCACCTCATCCAGCACCACTCTGGCATGCTCCGCGGCGATCTCCTCGTCGTCCACCACCAGCACTTTCATGTCCGCCGGCCGGATCAGCGTGGTCACCGGCCCCTGATGATCGCTGTTGGTCAGGGTGATGAAGACGGTGAACTCCGTTCCCACGCCCTTCTCCGACTCCACCGTGATGGTGCCGTTCATCAGATGCACGATGTTCTTGGTGATGGCCATCCCCAGACCGGTGCTGCCGTATTTGCTGTTCCTTCGGTTGTTTTCCTGCGTGAAGGAATCGAAGATATGCGGGAGGAATGCCTGGTCCATGCCGATGCCGGTGTCGGTGACCACGAATTTCAGCGTGGTCTGGTTTTCGAATACCGCCGTCCGTTCCACCTGCATCCGGATGGATCCCGGCGCTTCCGTAAACTTGATGGCATTGCTGAGAATATTGATGAGGACCTGCTTCAGCTTCATGTCGTCGCCGATGTAGTAGTCGCTGACCCCGCCGGTCATGGAGCACTCGTACTCCAGGCCTTTTTCGTCACACTGGGACATGACCATGGTATTGATCTGCTCCAGCATGCCGCGGAAGGAGAATTCCTCCTTTCGCAGGGTCAACCGACCGGATTCGATCCGGCTCATGTCCAGGATATCGTTGATCAGACCCAGCAGATGCCCTGCGCTGCCGCTGATCTTCTGAAGATATTCCCGTGTTTCCTCCGGAAGTTCTTCGTTTCTCAGCGCCAGACTTGTGAGTCCGATGATGGCGTTCATGGGCGTGCGGATCTCATGGCTCATATTGGAGAGGAAAGCCGTCTTGGCCTGATTCGCCTGTTCCGCGTTCTGCAGGGCGTCGCTGAGAGCCTGCTGCTGGGCCATGGACTGACGCATCTCCGCATCGATATCGGTAAAGCCTGCGCCGATGGCATGGACGAGATGATCCGGCCGCTCTTCTATGTGCCGGACGCCTGCCATGCGCAGCATGGTGTAAGACTCCTGCCCGTCATGGATCTCAAGAAAACGGTAGCTGATCACCGGATGATCTATCAGCTCGCTGCGGATATGATCCGGCTGGATGAACTGCAAAAATCCTTCGCGGTAGTTTTCTGCCACGTAGTTCTCAGCAAACTCGGTAAAATCCCGCAGATAAGGGAAACGCGCTCCCGTCGCGGGTGATTCATCGAACTTCTTATCCTCCAGGTAGCACACCGCTTCATCTTCATCCAGATCGATATAATAGACGCTCCGGTAGTCCGATGACAGGGCCACGATCATGCTGTCCTGACGCTGCCGCTGCTTCTGTTCTTCCAGCAGCTTTTCCTGGAGAGCGATCCGCTCTTCCATTTCGTGCTGCTTCGCTTCGGCAGTCTTCATCCGGGCGATCTCTGTCACATCCACGCACATGCCCAGGGTACAGAGTCTGCCGGTATCATCTGTGAATTTCAGTTTCGTGGTCTGCAGGTTCCGAATGATGGCGCCGGAGGCGTCCGGCACATCCTCAAAGAAGACGTAAGGCTCATCCATGGCCAGGGCCTTCTGGTCATCCTCCACGAAATGGGCCGCGGTCTCCGGATCAAATATCTCAAAATCCGTCAGTCCCACGACTTCATCGGGTGTACTCTTATTGGCATATTCCGCAAAGGGCTGATTGCAGGCCAGGTATTTCCCGGTCTCCGCGTCCTTGGAAAAACTCATGGCGGGCATGTTGGACATGAGTGACGCCACGGATCCCATCAGGGTCGCCAGTTTGGCAGCGGACTGCACTTCCTCTACGAGCCGGCGGTTCTCTTCTTCCGCCTCTTTCTCGCTCTGCAGGGCCCTCTGAAGCTCCTTGTCACGCAGGACTTCTTCCTCTACATCCTTGAAGCCCATCATGGCTCCGATCCTGCCGCCGGGCATCTTCACCTTTCCGAAGTCCACCCGGTAGTGCCGCCTTCCGGTTTCCAGCGCCCGCACAAAACTGACCGAGAACTGGTCTCTGGTCTTGAATTGTTCCAGAATGTAAGGGAGGCCGATCTCCACCTGCATGCGCTCCCGATCTTCCTCCGCCACCATGGTCTCCACATACTGTGTCTTGGTATCGGTATAACGGGCATGGCTCAGGGCGTTCCGGATGGCCTCCGCATGGGCTTCGTCCATATCCGTGTGATACAGGGAGCAGCTTTCTGTTTCCACGTCGTTGATCAGCCAGACCGTATTGTAGGCATTCGTCAGCGTGGAGATCACCGCGTCACGGACAGCAATATCCTCCGACTTTCCAACATCCTGACCCATCCTACCGGAAAGAGCGTCTTCCTTCCAATCAAACTGCTTTTCCGACATCTCGTGTATCCTCTCTTTCAAATTTCAAAGGGTGCGCGAAGCGGTCCGCCAGGTGTGCGTTTCCAGGTGTGCGATGCGACCCGCCGATCCAGCGTTTTTCTTTGTCATAGTATATCATTTTTGCGGGGGCAAAACGCAGAAATCCGCGAAATCCCATGGAAAGTCTGGCCGGGCCCTGGTCTGTTGGGTTCTGCGCTGTCAGGTCCATCAGCCCCCGCGCTGTTAGCTCTGTCAGGTCCCGCGAAAACAATTTTCACTGAAAAGCCCGGGATTTTGTTTACGCGCAAACAAATATAAGGGTTTTTCCCTTGAAATTGTTTACAGGCGCCCACGCAGCTGTAAGATATTGCCAAACATCGTGAGCGCAGGGCTATTTATGAGTAAATATATTACATATATTGGTTTTTTATGGGTATTATCATGGTCCCCTACAGCACTATTTCTCAAGCCACATCCTGCTGCAAACAATTTTTGGCGATTATCCCGGGATTTTGTTTGGCGTTAAACAATTTTGGCCGATTTGATCCGTTTTTTGTTTGCGCCAGCCTTTGCAAAAGCTGGCCGGGCCCTGATTTCGTTCCTGCCGCCGGGCCCTGGTTTCAGGACCGATACCATACGGCATTCTGCCCTGATTTATGATATACTTGGGATGAATGATTATCGTCATTATAATGACCAGAGAAAACAGTCAATGATCAAAACAAACAGGGAGATAGAGAAGAATCATGATCAAGAATAAAACAGAGAAAACCAGGTTTTTGAGCCCTGTCTCGGAGATTCTCTCCGGTGCGCCGGATGCCGGCGCTGTGCGGATCCCCCCGGACATGGGACTTTGTGAAGATTGTCTCAGGGAGCTGTACGAAGAAGCCGACCCGCGCTTCCAGCACCCCTTCATCAGCTGCGCCCACTGCGGGCCCCGCTTCTCCATCATCGACCAGGACCGGATCGAGCAAAACCCGTCCGCGCCTGAGAGCGAAAAAACCGGACGGTCAGACAACGTCCTTACCTATGAACGAAGCCGCACCACCATGGCAGACTTCCCCATGTGCGGTTTCTGCGATGTGCAGTACACGGACAAGGAGGACCGCCGGTATCACGCGCCCGCCCTTTCCTGCCACGCCTGCGGGCCAAAGCTGAGATGGCAGGAGCAGGCCCCGCAGATCCCCGAAACGGATGCCGCGGACGGTGCTGCCCCGAATCCGGATGAGGACACCAACGCTGCCCTGCAGATGATCCTGAGCCGGTCCGCTCACCTGCGCACTGCTCCGGATGAGTCCCCTGTCACCCGGCACACTTCCGCCGATGACCGGCGGATCCTGGACGCGGCCGCGCAGATCCTGGCAGACGGCGGCGTCATCGCATTCAAGACTTTCAGCGGCTGCTATCTTGCCGCCGATCCTTTTAATGCCGAGGCTGCAGCTCGGCTGGAAAAGATCCTGAACAGCGCTGACACCCTGCCGGTCCTGTTCCGGGATCTTCATGAGATCCGGTATTATCTGCAGGCGGACGAGACCGCGGAGCATCT
>CAMNJK010000054.1 GCA_946541435.1 uncultured Bacillota bacterium | reverse complement strand
CATCTGCAGACCAACAAGGTCAAGTACATCATCGACAAGGTGGACCTGATCCATTCCGTTGACTCGCTGAAGCTGGCCAAAGAGATCGAGAAGCGGGCAGCCCAGCACGACAAGGTCATGGACATCCTGATCCAGATCAACCCGGCCCAGGAAGAGAGCAAGTTCGGCGTCAGCCTGGACGAGACCAGAGAACTGATCGGAGAGATCCTGGAATCCTGTGAACACATCCGGATCCGGGGACTGATGAGCGTGGCGCCCATCGCGGAAGACCCCAACGATGTCAGGGTGTATTTTGAAGAGGTCAGGAAGCAGTATGAAGAGTTCGGCAGGATCGAACACCCGCGCCTTGACTTCCAGTATCTGTCCATGGGCATGTCCCATGATTTCGAGGTGGCCATTGAAGCCGGATCCAATCTGGTCCGCGTAGGCAGCGCCATCTTCGGAGAACGTGATTATGAAGCGTACAGGAGGGAACACAATGGGGGTAATTAACAAGTTCAAGAATCTGATCGGCCTGGAGGATTACGAGGAAGAACAGGACGATTATGAGGAAGAGGAGTATGAGCAGCCCAAGTATCGGGACCGCAGCTCATCCGCACCGGCTTCCTCCGCCGGTTCCGGTTCACTTTCCAGCAGATACAACACATCCAATGTGATCTCCATGCAGGACAAGAGGATCAAGGCCATCACCGCAGCTTTCAAGCTGGTGGTCATCGAACCCCAGGGGTTCGACGACTGCTCCGGACTGGTGGACAGCCTGAAGAACCGCAAGCCCATCATCGTCAATCTGGAAAAGCTGGAGCCGGATCTGGCGCGCAAGATTTTTGACTTCCTGGGAGGCGCGACCTACGCGCTGAACGGAAATGTGCAGAAGGTGGCGAACAACATCTTCATCTTCGCCCCGGAAAACGTTGCCATCGCCGCGGAAAACGAGCATCAGCCCTACAATTTCTCGGATGGCAATGACGATTATAATCCTTGGAAATAAAGAACCGGGAGGCAGGTCATGATCAGACCCATCGATATTCAGGAAAAAGAATTCTCCAGAGCAGTCAGAGGATACAAGGAAGACGAAGTCAACGCCTTCCTGGATGAGATCACCCTGGATCTGGAACGTCTGCTGAATGAGCTTCGGGAGACGAAGGAAGAGAACAGCCGTCTGGTGGAGGAACTGGAACGGCACAGGGGCAGTGAAGGGACCGTGGTCGAGACCCTGGAAGCTGCCAAGTCTCTGATGGCCGATATTTCCGCCAGCGCGGAAAAACGGGCCGATATCCTGCTGAAGAACGCGGAGCTGGACGCGGAACTGATGAAGAAGGAAGCCAGAGAGACCGCGGAGGAGATCGCCAGAGAGAGCGAGTCCATCCGCGTCAGATTCATCAACTTCCGTACAAAGTATAAACAGCTTCTGGAATCGGAGCTGCAGAAGTTTGATTCCCTCAGCATGGAGATCTTCCCGGAGCTGGGCGGGGATGATCATGATCTCAATTACCTGACCCGGACGCAGGTGGGAAGGCTGACTGCCATGCCCGAACAGAAGCCTGCGCCGGTGGAACCTGCCCCGCGGGATACCCTTCGCAGCACAAAGGTGTGACCTGTATATGATCTATCTGATTTTTATCGTGGCCATTATGGTCCTGGACCGCATCGTCAAGATCGCGGTCAGTACAAATATGAATCCCGGTGATACCATCGCTGTCCTGGATCCTGTATTTCATATCACTTATGTACAGAATACCGGGGCAGCTTTCAGTATGCTTCAGGGACATCCCATGCTGCTGATCCTGTTTCCGGCGGTGATCATCGGCATCGGCATCATTTTTATCCTGGTCAATACGAAGAATTTCAATAAGACCTTCCTGTTCTCCGTTTCGCTGATCTGCGCGGGGGGACTGGGAAATCTCACAGACCGGATCGCCCAGGGATACGTGGTGGACATGTTCGATTTCCGCGTGTTCCCGGTGTTCAACGTGGCAGACATCGCGGTCTGCGTGGGATGCGGTCTGCTGGTTCTGTATATGATCATCGACGCGAACAGGAGCAGCAGCAATGGCAGAAAATAAGGAACTGTCGAATCCCGCAGAGATCCTGGAATTCACGGTGCCGGAGGAAATGGACGGGGTCCGTCTGGACAAGGTCCTGGCGGACGCTTACGAAGGCCTGTCCCGCAGCTATATCCAGAAACTCTTCGAGCAGGACTGCATCCTGGTGGAGGGTGAGGTCTGCCGGTCCAAGAAATACTGCGCCGCGGCGGCGGACCAGGTGCGCATTACAGTGCCCCAGCCGCGCCGTCTCAGTGTCGCAGCGGAAAAAATACCCCTTGAGATCGTTTATGAAGACCCTTCGGTGCTGGTGGTGAACAAACCCGCCGGCATGGTGGTGCATCCCGCCCCGGGCAGCCCTTCGGGGACTCTGGTCAACGCGCTGCTCTATGCCTATGGAGACGCGCTTTCTTCGATCAACGGCGTGCTGCGTCCCGGCATCGTGCACCGGATCGATAAGGACACCAGCGGCCTGCTGATGATCGCCAGAAATGATCATGCCCACGAAAGCCTTTCCCGTCAGCTGGCGGACCACAGCATCACCCGGAAATATCTGGCCATCGTTCAGGACAACATCCGTGAGGATGAAGGGACCATCGAAGGGGCCATCGGCCGGGATCCGCGAAACCGCCTGCGGAACGCCGTGGTGGCGGAGGGGGGGAAGCCGGCTGTGACCCATTACCGTGTGCTGGAGCGGTTCGGCACCCATACCCTGATCGAGGCTGTGCTGGAGACAGGAAGGACACATCAGATCCGGGTCCACATGGCCCACATCAGGCACCCGCTGCTGGGCGATACCCTGTACGGAAGGAAGGCAAACAGCCTGGGGGCCGCCAGGCAGATGCTGCATGCGGGGGTCCTGGGTTTCGTTCATCCGGACACTTCAGAATACATGGAGTTTGAAGCAGAACCGCCGGAGGATTTCCGGCAGGTGCTGGAGCGCCTGCGCAGGAGGCAGGGCTGAGAAGGGGAGTCTACAGCTTGCGGGAGGTCTGAAAGCTGTGATCGCGGAATTCGTTTCTTACCAGTTCCAGACAGTGTTCACAGACAAAGCCGTTTTTAAAAAGGACAACATCATAGTTCATACTTCCACAGATACTGCACTTGCATTTCAGACTCGTTTTCATGGCTGATTCTCCTTTCATCAAGAATATGATATTGATATAGGAAAGCACTAGCTGTCTACTGATTACTATAGCTTCCTAAATCATCCAATGCAAGATAAGATTACCATATTGTAATACAACGACCAGTTATTGTAACGAGGTGGATCAATGTATGAGACTTTTACATTAAGAGAAACGAAAAAGGGACCCATTCAGGGCTATCGCTGGCCGGTGACGGATCCGAAGAAGGTGGTCTGCATCGTCCATGGGATCGGTGAGTACGGCGGCCGCTATGACCGGGTGGCTTCCCGGTTCAATGAGAAGGGCTTTGCGGTGGTATCCATGGATCTGCGGGGCCACGGGAATTCTCCCGAGAAAAAAGGTCACTGCGCCCCCCGCGAGGCGGTCCTGGACGATATCTGCCAGATGCTGAGCTATGCCGCAAAAACCTGGCCCGGCGTCCCCATCATCCTCTACGGTCACAGCATGGGCGGCAACATTACCCTGGATTTCAGATGCAGGGGCGCCCTGAACGATCTTCCCGCGGGCTACATCATCACAGCGCCCTGGATCCGGCTGGTCCGGCCCATTCCCGGCCCGCTATATCATCTGATCCGGGGAGCCGCCAGGATCATGCCATCCCTGACCATGGGCTCTTCCGTGGACGAATCGGTGCTGGGGAATCCGGAGTGCGTGCTGCCGTATCATGACAACCCCATGGTCCACAACAAAATCTCCCTGCAGTGCGCGGTGGAAGGATTCGAAACGGGCATAAAGCTGGAGAAGGGGACCATCGGAGATGACCGGCGGGCTGCCCGCATCCCTCTGCTGATCATGCACGGGGGAGACGATCAGATCTGTGATATCCGGGGCACCTGGAAGACGGCGCAAAGGCTGGCAAAAATCGATGAAGATGTGACTTACATCGAATGGCCGGGACTCTATCATGAGATCCATAACGGCGGGCCCGGGAGCACCGGAGAAGAGGTGATCGACCGGATGATCCAGTTCATCGAAAACTGCGGAAACTGAGCTATGAGACAGGATCCGGCAGCTTCGGATCCACATAAAGCGTTCTGTTATGCGTGAAAATGACCATGCCGGGCTTTGCCCCGGCTGGTTTTTTTACATGGCGCACCTTGGTGTAGTCCACAGGAACGTTGGCGGAGGCGCTGCCCTTGCTGTGATAGGCGGCGATGGCAGCGGCTTCTGCCAGATCCTGTTCCGTAGGTTCGTCCCGGTCCAGCAGCAGGATCACATGGGAGCCCGGGATGTCCTTGGTGTGAAACCACAGATCGGTACCGGAGGCCCGCTTCAGGGTCAGCCAGTCATTTTCATTGTTGTTCCGTCCCGCAAGACAGGTCTTGCCGGAGCTTAAACGGTAGGTCCAGGGAGCAGGCTTTGCCTTGCGCCTGGGAGCATTCTTCTTCTGGGATCTGCGGAAGCGGATCAGGCCCGCGTCCACCAGCTCCGAGCGGATCAGGTCCAGTTCCTCCAGGCTGGCGGCCCGCTCAGCGAAGGAGAGGACGGACTCCAGATAATCGATCTCACGGCTGGTCTCTTCCATCTGCACGGTCTTTTCCCGGATGGCTGTTCTGGCCTTGCCGTACTTCTTATAGTAGTTCTGGGCATTGCGGGAAGGGGCCCAGCGGGGATCCAGGGGAATGGTCACTTCAGAGCCGTCATAGTAGCTGGTGACCGTCACGCTGCGGCTGCCCGGCTCCACCAGATGGAGATTCGCGGTGAGAAGCTCTCCGTACAGGCGGTACTGGTCCGCCTTTTCCGCTTTCTGCAGATCGTCTCCCAGCCTTTGCAGCTTGAGCCGGGACTTGTCCAGGGCGCCCTTGATGACCCGCTGCAGATCGTTGGATTTCTGTTTGACCGTGTTGCTGGATTCCCGGTGCACGAAATAATAAGCAGCGGCAGCGCTCATGGAATCGAAGGGTATGGCCCGGTAAGCAGGATCATTCTCGTAGATCGAAAGTCGGGTGATGTGAAAATCCGCAGGCTTGCCGTCCGCATCCACATAGACCACCGGCCGGATGTCATGCTCCGTCACAGAGTCCCGGATCTCCTGAAGCTTGCGGAAAGCCGCCGCCGGGTCAAAGGGCGCGCCTCCGGCCTGGTCTCCGCCGAATCCGGCATTGGCAAGGCCGGCGGCCAGGGCAGGCGAGATCCCCTGGATCCCGCTGAGCAGGTCCCGCTCCGGCTGCAGGGTGTTGGTCAGCATCTTCCGGATGTCTTCCTCCGTCACCTGGGTGAAGGGGATCTTCTTCTGCAGGGGCGGATATTCGTAGATTTTCCCGGGCAAAACCTGGCGGGCCCGGTTGACATCGATGGAAATATGCTTGATGCTGTCGATGATCCTGCCGGTGCCCATGTCCACCAGAAGGATGTTGCTGTGCTTTCCCATGATCTCAGCGATCAGCTTGCGGTTGACGGAAAATCCCATTTCGTCAACAGTCTCCATGGAGATCTCCAGGATCCGGTCGTTTTCATGCTGCTCCACGGAAACGATGCGGGCGGCGCCAAGATGCTTGCGGAGCACCATGCAGAAAACCGGCGGGACGGAAGGGTTTTCAGTGGATCCGTCCACCAGATAGACTGCGGAATGATTTCCGGAAGCGGACAGAAAGAGACGCCTGCGTCCCCGCTGGGTATGGATGCTGAGCAGCAGCTGCTCCGGCTGCGGCTGGTATATTTTTTCGATCTTGCCCATGAGAAGCTCCTCCCGGAGTTCTTCGGCTGCGGCTCTGGTGACCACTCCATCGTATGACATATGCTTACCTCAATTTCAGGTTGTACTGATTACGGATTTTGTTTACAATATAATTTACATAGTAACACAAAATACAGAAACGGAGAAGAACATGATCAAAAGTATGACCGGCTTCGGCCGCGGTGAATATACGGACGGCAAACGGAATGTAACAGCAGAGATCCGCACGGTGAATCATCGGTACGCTGATATCACGGTGAAGATGCCCAAGCGGTATTCCTTCGCGGAGGAGGCGGTGAAGGCCATCGTCAAGCAGAAGATCCGCAGGGGCAAGGCGGAAGTCGCCATCCTTTTCGAGACTCTGACGGAGGCGGACACCACGGTTCGTCTGAATACGCCGGTGGCAGACCAGTATCTGCGCAGCCTCAGGGAAATGAAAGACCTGTACGGGCTGGAAGGGGAGATCGATGTCCGGCTGCTTTCTTCCATGCCGGATGTGCTGAAAGCTATTCCGGATGTGGAAGATGAGGAAGAGATCTCCCGCCTGATCACGGAAGCGGTCAGCAGGGCGGTGGACGCCAACGATGCCATGCGTATCACAGAAGGTAACCGGCTGGCGGAGGACCTCCTGCACCGGGGCGATCTGATCCGGGGACTGGTCAGCGGCATCGCTGAGCGGGCTCCCATGGTGGCATCCGAATATGTGGAAAAGATGCGGGAACGGATCGGAGAGCTTCTGGACGGGGCGGTGGAGATCCCGGAGGAGCGGATCCTGACGGAGGCCGCCATCTTCGCAGACAAAGCCAACATCACCGAGGAACTGGTCCGTCTGGACAGCCACCTGAAGCAGCTGCAGGATATCCTGACAAATTCCACAGATCCCGTGGGCAAGAAGCTGGACTTCCTGGTACAGGAAATGAACCGGGAAGCCAACACCATCGGATCCAAGGCCAATGATCTTGAGATCACTTCCCTGATGCTGGAGACCAAGAGCGAGATCGAGAAGATCCGCGAGCAGGTCCAGAACATCGAGTAAAGGTTTTGCAAAAACCATACTTGAAGGATCAGAATGTCGGTGATATAATAAATCTTCGATATACGAGCTCCTGTCACACCCGGAGGAAAGAGCATGAAGAAGGGAAAGCTGTTTATCGTTTCAGGTCCGTCTGGGACCGGGAAGGGCACCATCTGCAAGAGACTGCTGGAGGACGACCCGAATCTGCGTTTTTCGGTGTCTGTCACCACAAGACCCCCGCGGGAAGGTGAGATCAACGGCAAGGATTATCACTTCATCACGAGAGAGGATTACCTGGAACTGCTGGAGGATAACGGACTGCTGGAACACGCCAGTGTTTACGGCAAGACCCTTTACGGAACACCACGCCAGCCGGTGATGGACTGGATGGATGAGGGTCTGGATGTGATTCTGGAGATCGATGTGCAGGGCGCTTTTCAGGTGCGGGAGAATCATCCCGCCAGTGTGCTGATCTTTATCCTGCCGCCTTCCATGGAGGAGCTGCGGGAGAGGATCGTGGGCCGCGGATCGGAGACTGCCGAGACGCTGGCTGCCAGACTGGGCGAGGCGCAGAGAGAGATCGACAAATCTGAACTGTACGATTACCGGGTGGTCAACGATGACCTGGAGAAGGCCGTTGAAGAAGTCCGGTGCATCATAGAAGCGGAGCGCGGGAAATAGGCGCGGGAGGAAAAACATGTTATATCCATCTATCAATACCATCAGAACCAAGGCGGACAGCAGATATACCCTGGTGATCCTGGCAGCCAAGCGGGCCAGAGACATCATCGACGGAATGCCCAAGCTGACAGAGGTGGAGGTCAGCAAGCCGGTGTCCATCGCGGCCAACGAGATCGCGGAGGATCTGATCACCTACAGAGAGGCTGCGGAGACGGAACCTGAAGAGGAAGAAGTCGAAACAGCGGAAGCTGAGGAAGAGGCGGAAGCGGAAGCAGAGGAAGAAGACGCTGAAGCAGAAGCTGAAGAGGAAGCATAGGCTGGACCGGAAGGCCGGGAGCGCCACCCGAATGCTATAATAATATGACAAATGGCATCTTCCAATATGTGATAATTATGCAAAATATTACATGCATAGGATCCATAGAGGAGGTGCTTTCTTATGTGTAAGAAACTGCCGGTCAGAATCAGGCGATCCATTTATATGATCCCGCTGGATGAGATCATATACCTGGAGAATGAACTCCGAAAGATCCGGATGCACACCACAGACGAACAGGGGGAGTACTGTTTTTACGGGACGTTCCGGGAGATCTCGGAGGAACTGGACCACCGCTTTATCGGCGGGAGCAGGACCTACATCCTGAATGCCCAGCACATCCGCGCGCTGGTGGATGAGGGCGGACAGTATGAAGTCGTAATGAGCAATGGACATCAGCTGGACTTCTGCAAAAACAGTTTTCTGAGGATCAGGCAGGCATATGAAATGTGGATCCGGGAGGAGCAGGAGGAAGGTCAGAAACATCGTGTGCGGCAAACCGGCGCGACCCCGTGATGACAGTGAAAAAAACCCATGGAATTTGCCGAAAAATTTGCCGAAAAAAACCCATGAAAAGGTTGCAATCAACAGGCTTTTGTCGTATACTAATTGCCGGTGCCGACTTTTTGGCGCCGGATTTTTAATTTACACACGAGACCGGAGGGATGCCGGTGCCTTAACGGCAGAGATGCTGTCGCGGAGAAGATGCTTGAAGCCCCGCGCATGAGGTTGCATCCTCAGGGGATCTCGTGGAAGAACAGAAAACCGAAAGGAGAAAAAAATGTCAGTAATTTCAATGAAGCAGCTGCTGGAAGCAGGCGTCCACTTTGGTCATCAGACACGCAGATGGAACCCGAAAATGGCTCCCTACATCTTCACAGAGAGAAACGGGATCTATATCATCGACCTGCAGAAGACAGTCAGAAAGATCGACGAAGCTTACGCATTCATGAAGGAAGTCGCAGCAAGCGGCAAGCCGATCCTGTTCGTAGGAACCAAGAAGCAGGCCCAGGCGGCGATCCACGATGAAGCGCTGAGATGTGACATGTTCTACGTCAATCAGAGATGGCTGGGCGGCATGCTGACCAACTACAAGACGATCTCCCAGAGAATCAAGAGACTCTATGCGATCCAGGCAATGGAAGAAGACGGCACCTTCGAGAAACTGTCCAAGAAGGAAGTCGGTAAGCTGAGACTGGAATATGAGAAGCTGGAGAAGTTCCTGGGCGGCATCAAGGAAATGAAGGGAATGCC
>CAMNJK010000053.1 GCA_946541435.1 uncultured Bacillota bacterium | reverse complement strand
CTGATGATACTTGGCGGGCGACCGCCTGGGAAAGCAGGACGTTGCCGCTTATTTTTTTTCTCTGAAATCAATGGGGGAGCGGATTTAGCCGCTCCTTTTATGATATAATTACTATATCTATGATTTTGGCAAAGGGTAGTCTATGAAACTGTTTGAGATCATTTTCATATTGCTGATATTGCTGCCCATGGCCCTTATGATGCGGTATTTCATATCCAAGCTTTCTTCGGAAAAACCGAGACAGCGGCGATCTGCCGAGGAAGACATGAAATGGGACAATCCGCTGAAGGGCCGGTTTAAGCGTAGGAAAAAGAACCCGGAGAAGAGGAAGAAGTCTCCGGAGAATAAGAGTACCGGGCAGCAGGCGGCTCCCCGGAAAAGACCGGGACGGCAGACGGCGCCCGCCCAGAATACGCCAAATGGTTCCTACCGGCGTCCGGCGGAGCTGAAACGAACGCAGCGCATTCCGTTTTCCGAGCTTTACGGACAGATGGAAGCTGGCAGTGATGCTCATTATCAGGCAGAAAACACCGGGTCCGTCTCAGATTCCGTGGCCCAGCGGGTCAGCGCCCGGCGGGCTGCCGCCAAGAATGCCCCGCGGTCGGAGAAGGAACCCAGCAAACGGGAAAAACGCAGAAACAGGGAACGCGCCCGCAAAAGAGAACTGGCGCGGCGTGATAAGGATAACAACTGATGACGAAACAAGGCAGACAGGGAATGTTCATTTCCTTTGAAGGAGGCGACGGCGCCGGCAAATCCACACAGATCCATGAGCTGACAGAGTATCTGCGGCAGATGGGATACGAGGTGGTATTGACCCGGGAACCCGGCGGCACTCCCATCAGTGAAGCTGTGCGCGGCATCCTGCTGGATCCGCAGAACAAAGCCATGGACGCGGTGACAGAGACTCTGCTCTATGCTGCGGCCAGAGCGCAGCTGGTGGCAGAAGTGATCCGGCCCGCGGTGAACGCCGGCAGGATCGTGATCTGCGACCGGTTCCTGGATTCCAGCATCGCTTACCAGGCCTTCGGAAGAGACCTGGGCGACATGGTGGGCGAGATCAATCGGTACGGCGTTGGTGACTGCATGCCGGATCTGACCATCTATCTGCGGGTGGATCCAAAGGCAGGCAAGGCCAGGATCCAGGGCCGCGCAGCTGACCGTATCGAATCGGAGCCGGATGCATTCCATCAGAAAGTATTCGAAGGGTATGAAGAGATCTGCCGCCGGGACCCGGCCAGGGTTTGCGCGGTGGACGCCGGAAGAGGGATCGAAGAGATCGCGGAGGAGATCCGCGCAGAGGTAATGAAAAGGATTCATGAGATTTGATCTGAGCCAGGAAAATGAATCACTGATCAGGAGGATCAGCAGCAGTGTCGAGAGCGGCAGCGTTTCCCATGCCTATATCGTGGAGGGACCCGCCACCGTGGACAAGCCAGCCTTTGCGAAACAGTTCGCCAAGGGGATCCTGTGTCCGCGGCGCAGCGGAGACGACTGCGGCAGATGCCCCGTATGCCAGAAGATCGATCATGACAATCATGAAGACCTGATCTTCGTTTCGCGGCTGAAGACAAAGGCCTCCATCGGCATCGACCAGATCCGCGACATGCAGCATCAGCTCAGCATCAAGCCCAATGGGCCGCGTTACCTGGTGATCATGGACGAGAGCGGCCTGATGACAGAGGAAGCGCAGAACTGTCTCCTGAAGACCCTGGAGGAACCGCCGGGGGCATCGGTGGTGGTGCTGCTGACGGACAACTCGGAGGCCCTGCTTCCCACCATTCGTTCCAGATGTATCCGGATACGGCTGGAGGGCAGCAGCATTGCCGGGGATGATCCCATGGCCAGGCGGGCGGAGGAGATCCTGGAACATGTTCTGGGACGCAGCCCTTTTTATAAAACAAAGAAAGCGTTGGGCGATGTCCGGGACCGGAATCAGGTGCTGCAACTCATCGATCACATGGAAAACCGGTGCAGGCAGCTGATCCTGTCCAGGAATGACAACGGTGTGCTTTATTCGCCCAGAGAGATCAGTGAATGTGTGGATTCGCTGGAGAAGGCCCGGACCCAGCTTCGGCAGGGGCTGACCCCGGGCAGCGTCATGAAGCGTTTCGTGCTTCGTGTTGGAGGATGATTATGGTTAGAGTAGTTGGCGTGAAATTCAAGGACGCCGGTAAAGTATATTATTTCGGACCGGGGGAGACCTCGGCGCAGCTGGGGGACCACGTGATCGTGGAGACCGCCAGGGGAATGGAGTTCGGAACAGTGGCGCTGGAAGAGTGTGAGGTTCCGGATGAGGAGATCGTCTCCCCGCTGAAGGACATCGTCCGCATAGCGACAGAGGAGGACGTCACCAGACACAGACAGAATCTGGAGAAACGCGACGACGCCATGCGCCTCTGTCAGGAGAAGATCGATGCCCATGGTCTGGAAATGAAGCTGATCGATGTGGAGTACACCTTCGACAACAGCAAGGTCGTCTTTTACTTCACGGCCGATGGAAGGGTGGATTTCCGGGAGCTGGTCAAGGATCTGGCTTCGGTGTTCCGCATGCGGATCGAGCTGCGGCAGATCGGCGTCCGGGACGAGGCCAAGATGCTGGGGGGCGTCGGCGGCTGCGGCAGGCCCCTGTGCTGCCACACCTGGCTCAGAGATTTTGAACCAGTTTCCATCAAGATGGCAAAGGTCCAGAACCTGTCCCTGAATCCCGCCAAGATCTCCGGGATCTGCGGAAGGCTGATGTGCTGCCTGAAGTATGAGAATGATCTCTATACGAAGCTGAAGAAGGGGCTCCCTGCGGCCGGAGAGCGGGTCAGGACGCCGGACGGAAAAGCCCTGGTGGTGGACACCAATATTCTGGAATCCACAGTCAGGACCCGGCTGATCCTGGAGGAGGCCTCTGAGGACGGCGAGGGAGAAGAGAAGCTCAGCACAGAGTACTACGTCTACGGCAAGGAAGAGGTCCAGCGCCTCGGAAAGAAGAATCCGTCGGCGAAGAAGAACAGTAAAAACCGGGGAAAAGGGAAGAATCAGAGCGGCGAGAAAAAAGAAATGACCGCTGAAAAGAGCGAACAGCCGGTGACCGAGTAGTCAGAGGCAGGCGGATACCTGCAGCGGACGGGAGCGAAAATGATAACGATAGATGATATCGGCTTTGGCGGGCTGAAACTGATACAGGACAAAGACGCATTCCGGTACGGGATCGACGCGGTACTGCTGGCGGATTTCGCCAAACGATGCTGTCCCCGAAGCCTGCATGCAGCCGAACTGGGCTGCGGCAACGGGATCGTTTCATTCCTGCTGGCCCGGCAGAATCTGCAAAGGCAGGTCATCGGGATTGATTTCCAGGAAGAAGCCATCGGCCTCGCGGACCGGAGCTGTGAGCTGAACCGGATGACAGACAGAGTCCGGTTCCTCCACAGTGATATCCTTGAACTGGCCCGGGAGCACCCGGCCCTGCAGGGGTCCTGCGATCTTGTGGTTTCCAACCCGCCCTATATCGAAAAGGGCAGCGGCCTGGCCGGAAGCTCTGCGGGGCGCAGGGCAGCCAGGCAGGAGACCACAGCGGAACTGGATGATTTTATCGCGGCCGCGGCATGGATGCTCCAGGGAAAGGGATCCCTTTGTCTCGTTCACCGGCCCTTTCGTCTGGTGGATATCTTCGCATCCTGCAGAAAACACCGGCTGGAGCCCAAGCGCATTCGTTTTGTACACCCCAGAGAAGGGGAACCCCCGAATATCGTCCTGATCCACTGCGTGCAGGGCGGGGGCAAGGAACTGAAATTCGACGAACCGTTGAATGTATACGATTCTGAAGGAAACTACACTCGTCAGATCATGGAGATCTACGGACGAGAGGACACCCGATAGTTTAAAAATAGAAAATATGCCAAAATAATGTTGTAAATATTTCCATTTTGTGTCATAATAAAATGTAGTTTACTGGAGGTGTTGTTATGGATGTGACGATTGATATCAAAACATTCTTTCTCGTTTTGGTGCTGATTGCGCTGGTGGTGCTGATCGTCTTCGCAATTCTTGTCATGCGGAAGCTTTTGGTCACACTGGAGCGTACCAACACGGTGCTGGAAGATGTCGAGGTCATCACCGAGATTGCCGCTGCCCGCAGTGAAGATCTTAACGGGATCGTAGACAATGTATCTGTTGCGGCCACTGAACTGTCTGATTCCATGACAGGGCCATCATTTATATCCGCGGTTTCCAGCATCGCTAAGTCAGCCGCCTCGATCAAGGGGATCCTGTCATCCGACAGCGATCCGGAGACGAGGGCAGCCAGCAGAGATGAGAAGAAATCAGCTCGTTCAAAAAAGAAGTAAGACTGACACCAAGGGAAGGTGGCATCACGCGACACAGCGGGCAGATGCCGGAGATGAAAGGAGATATCAATGAAAGCAACGGGAATCGTGAGAAAGGTCGACGAACTTGGACGTATCGTTCTGCCGATCGAATTGAGACGTACATTGGGTATCGAAATCAGAGATCCCCTGGAAATCTATGTGGACGGAGAGTCCATCATGCTGAAAAAGTATCAGCCGGCATGTATCTTCTGCGGCAGCTCTGACGGTATCCAGAAGGTCCATGGAAAGAACGTCTGCGCCAACTGCATCAAGGAGCTCCAGGAACTGTAGATTGGATCTGGTATCGATCTGATTATCACATTATCTTGGAGGATCTGGACTTGGCTAAATTTCTTGTACAAAAAAGCGGACCGCTGCATGGTGAGGTGACCATCAGCGGATCTAAAAATGCAGTGCTGCCGATTCTGGCAGCAACTCTCCTTACAAAAGAAGACTGTGTCATCGAAGACGTTCCTGCTCTCAGGGACGTTGATGTGATGTGCAGACTTCTCGAAAGTCTGGGAGCGACGGTCACCACCGATTTCGAAGGAAACCGGGTAGAGGTCAACGCTTCGGGACAGCTTTCCTATGAAGCGCCCTATGATCTGGTAAAGATGATGCGGGCGTCTATTCTGGTGCTGGGCGCTCTGCTTGTCCGCAGCGGGCGGGCAGTGATCCATCTGCCGGGCGGATGCGCCATCGGCGAGCGTCCCATCGAGCTGCATCTGAAGGGCCTCAGAGCGCTGGGCGCGGTGATCGATGACGAGCAGCTGGCGCGGGGGATCGTGGACGCGAAAGCTGACGGGCTGCACGGCAGCGACATCTATCTGGACTTCCCCAGCGTGGGCGCTACGGAAGTCATCATCATGGCGGCTTCCCTGGCGGAAGGCACCACGATCCTGGAAAATGCCGCGCAGGAACCGGAGATCGTTGACCTGGCCAATTTCCTGAACAAAATGGGCGCCCGGATCAAAGGCGCCGGAACGGATACCATCAAGATCGAGGGTGTCAGTGAGTTCCGCGGTGTATCCCATCATGTGATTCCCGACAGGATCGAGGCGGGGACCTTCATGGTGGCAGCGGCCATCACAGGAGGACGGGTCCTGATCCGCAACATGGTGCCCAATCATCTGAAGGCAGTCATCGCCAAGCTGCGCGAGTGCGGCGTGGATATCTCCATGGCGGAAGAGGGGGTTCTGGTCTGTGCCGATGAGCGTCCCATCGTATCCACGGATATCAAGACCCTGCCGTATCCGGGCTTCCCGACAGATATGCAGTCGCCGTTCATGGCGCTTCTGACGGTGGCGAAGGGCCCCAGCGTTGTGATCGAGACCGTGTTTGAGAACCGATTCATGCATGTGGGTGAGTTCAACCGGATGGGAGCCAATATCAAGACCGAAGGAAAAGCGGCCATTATCCCGGGCGGCAAACAGCTGCAGGGGGCGCAGGTGGTGGCAACCGACCTGCGGGCAGGCGCATCGGTGGTTCTGGCAGGCCTGGTAGCGGACGGCACCACAGAGGTTTCCCAGATCTATCATATCGACAGAGGATATGAAAACTTTGCGGACAAGCTCCGGGCGCTGGGCGCCAACATCATGCGGATCGAAGAATAAGGATCCCGCGGTCAGAAAAACAACAGAAATGAAACAGACTGCTGCGACAGGATGAATGTCTGACAGCAGTCTGTTTTTTTCGTATTTGTCTCGGGATCAGTCGGTGCTGATCAGGCTGTTCAGATAACCCAGGATGTTGTCCAGAGCGTCAGGACGGCGATCCGTGTTATAACGGTACTCGATGAGATCCAGCCCATCTTTTCTGGAGTAGAGCACATTGGCCTCAGAGGTCTGCATCTTCGTGGGATCTTCACCGTCGCTGTTGATCGCTGCGGTGAACCATGCGGCGGAGGAGCTCTCATTCTCTGCCGTCCAGAGCCGGCCGGGTTTCGTATCGCTGTAATCCACATCGCAGAGACCGGAGGTGATCAGATAGTTGCCTGCCATCTCCTCCATGGAGAGTCCGTCCCGGCTGCGCATATCCAGCACCAGGGAGAACTGATCGCCTTCGGTGGATACGGAGCGGATATAGGAGGCTGCGGTGATGGCGCCGGTCTCCTCATCCTGGAGATGGATCCCTGTCTGCAGGGTATACATGAGACTGATGATATTGTCCCCGGAAGATCCCTGCAGTACGCTGTCCGGAAGCTTTGTCTTCTTCATGGTGTATTTGAAGGGCGCTTCGGGAGCCCGGTCTGACTCCTCTTCTGCCTCTGTATCCAGTTCCAGATCCTTGAATTTGTCTTCCAGCGTTTCGTATGCTTTTTCAAACCGCTTCTGGAAGGCCTCTACATTGTTGTTGTCGATGACCACAACGGCAGTCGCTTTGGCGGGTTGGTAATCTTCGTTCTCTTCCGCCTCAAAGGACGCGATCTCGAAGAGACGTCCGGAGCTTTTGGCGTAGGCCAGAAGATCGCCCAGAACGTTGACCGGGTTGGGAACGGCGTGTTCCTTGTCAAAGGTATAGGGGTCGGCATTCTCCGGAACCATCACCCTGATCCGGAATGCATTCGTATAGGATGGGTCGGCGCGCTTTATCTTCGCGGTGAGCCTGCACACGGAGGACAGGGCGCCGGCGGTATAGACCATGTCGGAGCTTCCCGGATAGAGGCGGATGCAGTGCGCGCAGTCAAGATATTTGCTGTCCAGCGTCACAGCTCCGGGGAAGCGGTCTGCGGTGGCTTCTGTGACGATCAGACGGATGGGACCGTGCTGCAGGGGACCCAGCAGGCTGGTCATGCCCAGAGAGAGGGTCTCCGCTCCGCTGTCAGGGTTCGCGGGGTCCATGCTGCAGACAAAGGTGACGGAGGGCGTTTCCTTCTGACCTTTTGTAGCCTCGGAAGTCAGGACGATGTAGTGATCGGTGCGCTTGGTGACTTCGATTCCTTCATCCCTGCTCCAGTCGGCAAGGTAGTCCTCGATCTGCCGGAAGGACAGGATCTCATCCGGGAAGGCCTCTTCCCAACGGCTGTCACAGGCAGTCATGATTTCCTTAAGCTCCTTGTCCCGGTCCACCTGGGGTTCCTCTCCGCACCCGCAAAGCATCAGGGTCAGAAACAGCATCAGACAGGTCATGCATGATAAAAAACGCTTCATAATTCTCTGCTTCTCCCATTGTCAATCAGAATATTTAAGAATATAATGTTATTATCGTTGAATCACACTAATTTTAGCACAGAATGATGTTGGACAGGTGAAAAAACATGGAACGTATCACAGAAAAAAAGAATCTGCTGATCCGGGATGCGCAGTTCCGGGACTATGAACTTTTTGCCAAGTGGGAGGTCGATCCGGAAGTCACAAGGTTTCTTTCCTTTGATGAGGACCGTTCCTATGAGGACGTGGTCAATGAAGCGATACGGGACAGCAGCGACCCGACGAAGATGGATCTGACCATTGTGGACCGGGCGACAGAGAAGCCCATCGGACGGATCCTGGTGACCAGAATCGACCGGCACGGGGATTCCCTTGACATCACCAAACTCTATATCGGTGATTCCGAGATGCGGGGCAGCGGCTGCGGCGAGGATGTGATGCGCAATCTGCTGGAGTATTTCTTCACTTTCATGCACATGGAGAGGGTATCGCTGGATTACTTCACCGGCAACAAAGCGGCGCAGAATCTTTATGAGAAACTGGGCTTTGTCAGCGAGGGAACTGCCAGGAACGCGACGAAAAAAAACGGCAGGTATTATGACTTGAACCTCATGTCCCTGCTCCGTTCCGAGTTTTTCAACAGATAGACATAACATATAGTATGACTACCCGGTGGAAACACCGGGTTTTTCTTTTTTTCTGGACTGTTTTTCTTTTTTACGTATTGACGGTGCGGATATTTGGTGTATAATCTGATGTGCATGCCGACATAACCACAAGATATAGTTGGCGGCCCGGAGAAGAGAACAATGGCCTGAAAGCCTTGAAAACACAGGCGCGGCAGGCTGATACCATGAAAATAAGATGATAATCAGGGGAGGAAGAAGGAACTATGGAAGGAATCAAACAGATCATTAAGCGGGATGGCCGTACGGTGGACTTTGATATCACCAAGATCTCTGACGCCATCTACAAAGCTGCGGAAGTGCTGGGCGGAAGCGACAGAGATACTGCCAACTATCTGTCCAGACAGGTGGAACTTTACCTGATCGAGGTATGTCATAATGAAACACCTACAGTAGAACAGATCCAGGACGTTGTCGAAAAAGTCCTGATCGAGAACGGACATGCCAGAACTGCCAAGGAATTCATCCTGTACAGAGCGGAACGGACTCGTGTGCGTGAGATGAACACCCGCCTGATGAAGATCTATGAAGACCTGACATTCAAGGAAGCCAAGGACAACGATACCAAGCGGGAGAACGCCAACATCGACGGAGACACCGCCATGGGCACCATGCTGAAGTACGGCTCCGAAGGCGCGAAGATCTTCGATGAGATGTTCGTTCTGAAGCCGGAACACTCCAAGGCCCATAAGGAAGGCGACATCCACATCCACGATCTGGACTTCCTGACCCTGACCACCACATGCTGCCAGATCGATATCGAGAAGCTGTTCAAGGACGGATTCTCCACCGGTCACGGCCACCTGAGAGAACCCAACGACATCCAGAGCTACTCCGCCCTGGCCTGCATCGCCATCCAGTCCAACCAGAACGACCAGCATGGCGGCCAGAGCATCCCGGATTTTGATTACGGCATGTCCAACGGTATCCGCAAGACATACCGCAAGCTCTACTGGACCAACATGGGCAAGATGCTGAACCT
>CAMNJK010000052.1 GCA_946541435.1 uncultured Bacillota bacterium | reverse complement strand
AGCGGGACGCCGAAGGGGCAAGGCCGGATATGGCTGAAACTCTCAGGCAAGAGGGATCAGATCTGGACGAAACTCTGGACACGACAGAGGAGAATCAGCAGCAATGCGGTATTCTCCTCTTTTTTTCACCCAGAGGGACTGCGGATAACCGATGAAGTATGATGAAAAGGAGCGTGGAGTAGTATGAATAAGACAGGTTTTTTCTCAGCTGACATCCTGCTGCCGGCGGCCGGTAACTATGAGTCCTGGGCAGTGGTAGCCTGCGATCAGTTCACATCGGAACCGGAATACTGGGAGAGAGTTGAGAAGCTGGTTGGAGACCAGCCTTCAGCATTCAGGCTGATCCTGCCGGAAGCGCAGCTGACAGACGGACACACAGAAGAGCATATTGCTGCCATCAACGAGACGATGCTGAAATATCAGAAGGACGGTGTGTTCCGTGAGTATCCGGATTCCATGATCTATCTGGAGCGCAAACAGAGTGACGGACGGATCCGCCGCGGCGTCATCGGCAGGATCGATCTGGAAGAATACGATTATTCTCCGGACAGCCAGTCACTGGTCCGCGCCACAGAAGGAACCGTTCTGGACCGGATCCCGCCCCGTCAGGCGGTGCGCCGCAACGCCAGCCTGGAGCTGCCCCATATCATGCTGCTGATCGATGACCCGGACAACACCGTGATCGGACCGCTCTCTGCCTGCACCGATGTCCTTTATGATTTCGATATGATGGAAGGGGGCGGCCACGCCAAAGGCTATCTCCTGTCAGAAGAAGCAAAGGCAGGCGTCATGTCCGCTCTGGAAAAGCTGGCCGATCAGGCTGCGGCAGATCCCGGTGAACCGAAGCCCCTGTTCTGCGTCGGTGACGGCAACCATTCCCTGGCATCCGCCAAGGCCCATTATGAAGAAGAAAAGGCCAATGCCCGCAAGGAAGGCATGACCGATCCGGAAAACCAGCTGCTTTCCAGATACGCATTGGTGGAAGTGGTGAATCTCTATGATGATGCGCTGGATTTCGAGCCCATCCACAGAGTCCTCTTTGATGTAGATGCGGAAGATCTGCTTTCCTCACTGAAGGAAGCCTTCCCGGGAACCCGGCAGGAACCTGTCAGTGATGTCTACGGCGGATCAGCGGATGACAGCGAGCCGGTCCATAAGATCCGTTTCGCCTGGGCAGAGGATGAAGGCATCCTGATCATCCCGCATCCCAGAGCGCAGCTGGAGGTAGGCACCCTGCAGGGATTCCTGGATTCCTACCTGAAGGAAAAGGGCGGCAGGATCGACTACGTTCACGGTGATGATGTCACCATCCGCCTGGGAAAACAGCCGGGATGCATCGCATTTCTCCTGCCGGCCATGGACAAGAACGATCTGTTCCTTTCCATCGCCGCTGACGGGCCGCTGCCCCGCAAGACATTCTCCATGGGACACGCGGCGGACAAGAGATACTATATCGAGGCTCGTAAGATCAAATAGAACACGTCTGAAGATTCATTTTCAACAAATCAAAACAGAGACCTGCTGTTTTGATTTGTTGAAAGCTTTACTTTGTTAATGATATAATGTAATAAAGGATAAATCATTCATTAAGGAGAGGAAACTATGGAACGAAAAACACCACTCTATGAGGCCCACCTGAAGGCGGGCGGCAAAATGGTACCCTTCGGCGGGTATATCCTGCCGGTCCAGTATGGCACAGGCGTCATCAAGGAGCACCTGGCCGTCAGGACTGCGGTGGGCATGTTCGATGTTTCTCACATGGGAGAGATCCTGTGTGAAGGACCGGACGCGCTGGCAAATCTGAATCGGATCCTGACCAATGATTTCACCAGCATGGTTCCGGAGCAGGCAAGATACAGCCCCATGTGCAATGAGCACGGCGGTACAGTGGACGATCTGATCGTCTATAAATTCGATGACGAAAAGTATTTCCTCGTGGTCAACGCGGCAAATAAGGACAAGGACTATCAGTGGATGCTGGATCATCAGGAAGGGGATGTGACTTTCACGGATGTATCTGATCAGTACGCCCAGATCGCGGTCCAGGGCCCGAAAGCCATGGACGTGATCCGGAAGCTGGCCAAAGAAGAAGACATTCCCGCAAAGTATTACTACGCCAAGCTGGCCTCCGAAGCGGCAGGGATCCCCTGTATCATTTCCAAGACCGGCTATACCGGTGAAGACGGCGTCGAGCTGTACCTGCCTGCCGCCAAAGCAGAAGAGATGTGGAACGCACTCCTGGAAGCCGGGAAGGATGAGGGACTCATTCCCTGCGGTCTCGGCGCCAGAGACACCCTGCGCATGGAAGCGGGCATGCCCCTCTATGGACACGAGATGAACGATGATATCTCTCCCATCGAGGCAGGTCTTGGTTTCGCGGTGAAGATGAAGAAGGACGACTTCATCGGCAAAGCGCCCATGGAAGCTGCAGGAGAACCGGACGTGGTACGTGTCGGCCTTCAGGTCACCGGCCGCGGCATCGTCCGTGAACACCAGGATGTTTACAACGAGGCAGGCGAGAAGATCGGCATGAGCACATCCGGCACCAAGTGTCCCTGCTTCGACAAGCCCATCGCCATGGCCCGTGTCCCCAGGGAATATGCCGCCGTCGGAACGAAGCTTTCGGTGGATGTCCGCGGCAGGATGGTGGAGACCGAAGTCATTCCGCTGCCTTTCTACAAGAGAGAAAAGTAGCAGACGCCGGTTTTCGGCTGAACAGAGTTCATGACAAAGGCTGCGCCAGCCTTTGCAGGATAAATATTATGTCAATTAAGCAAAAGGAGAACTACTATGGAATTCAGAACTGATCTTATGTACACCAAGACCCACGAATGGATCAAAGATGAAGGCGATTTTGTCACCATCGGCATTTCAGATTACGCCCAGGACGCTCTGGGAGATCTGGTTTTCGTCAATCTGCCCCAGGAAGGCGATGAAGTAGTGATGGAAGAGGTATTCGCGGATGTGGAATCCGTCAAGGCCGTTTCTGATATTTACTCTCCTGTGACCGGCGTGGTGTGCGAGGTCAACGAAGAACTGCTGGACGCGCCGGAGCTGATCAATGAATCCGCCTTTGACGCATGGTTCATCAAGGTCAATGAGATCACAGACCGCGCAGATTTCATGACTGCCGAAGAATATGAAGCTTTCGTAGCTGAGGAGGAATAAACGATGGGGACTTTTGTACCGAATACAAAAGCGCAGCAGCAGGAGATGCTGCGTGAGATCGGACTGGGGTCATCAGATGAACTCTTCGCGGATGTGCCTGATCAGGTCAGACTGAAGAACGGTCTGGATCTGCCGGAGGGCATGTCCGAGATGGAGGTCCTTCGCTCCATGGCGGAGATCGCGGCCAAGAACCGTGTGTTCCGGTCTGTTTTCCGGGGCGCCGGCGCTTATCGCCACTATGTTCCGGCTACAGTGAACGCGGTGATGTCCAACGAGACCCTGCAGACAGCCTACACACCTTACCAGGCTGAGATCAGCCAGGGTGTGCTGCAGTCCATTTTTGAATATCAGACCATGATCTGTGAGCTCACAGGCATGGATGTTTCCAACGCTTCCGTCTATGACGGCGGAACAGCGGCGGCAGAAGCCGTGGCCCTGTGCCGGGAAAGAAAGAGAAACAAGGCGCTGGTTTCCGCCTGCGTACAGCCCGGCGTCCTGGATGTGATCCGGACCTACTGCTTCGGCAACAACATGGAACTGGAGGTCATTCCGGCCAGGGACGGCGTGACCGACGCGCAGGCCCTGCAGGGGATGCTGGATGATACCGTGGCCTGCGTCCTGATCCAGCAGCCGAATTATTATGGACGTCTGGAAGACGCCCAGGCCATCGGTGAGATGGCCCATGCCGCCAAGGCCAAGTACATCATGTCCGTCAATCCCATTTCCCTGGGCGTCCTGAAGACACCTGCGGAATACGGCGCGGACGTGGCGGTGGGAGACGGCCAGCCTTTGGGACTTCCCATGGCTTTCGGCGGTCCCTACCTTGGATTCATGGCTTCCACAGACGCCATGAAACGGAAGCTGCCGGGCCGTATCGTGGGACAGACCACCGATACCAAAGGCCGCACCGGATATGTGCTGACCCTGCAGGCCAGAGAGCAGCATATCCGCCGGGAGAAGGCTTCCAGCAACATCTGCTCCAACCAGGCCCTCTGCGCCCTGGCCGTGGGCGTGTATCTCTCCACCCTTGGCCCGGAAGGCCTTCGGGAAGCCGCGGTCCAGTGCACCTCCAAGGCCCACTACATGGCCGGTGAACTCGCAAAGGCTGGTCTGACCGTGGAAGAGGGAGAATTCTTCCATGAATTCGTTACAAAGGCTGACGTTCCTGCAGCCAGGATCCTGGACGCCCTGCAGGAGAAGGGGATCCTGGGCGGACTTCCTCTGGACGGAGACGAAGGCAGCCGGATCCTCTGGTGCTGTACGGAAATGAACACGAAGAAGGATATCGATGAAGTCGTTGCTGTGATCAAGGAGGTGCTGGCATGCTGATTTTTGAAAAAAGCAGAGAAGGGCGCGGATGCAGCATCCTGCCGCCCTGTGATGTAGAAGTATATGAAGCAGCTCCTGAATTCAGCAGACAGAAACCGCTTCACCTGCCCCAGATGGCAGAGGTGGATATCGAACGGCATTACACCCAGCTGGCAGCGAAAGCCCACGGTGTGAACGACGGCTTCTATCCGCTGGGATCCTGCACCATGAAGTACAATCCCCGGGTCAATGAACAGACGGCATCCATGTCAAAGTTCACCCATGTCCATCCGCTGCAGCCCCTGGACACACTGCAGGGGAGCCTTCAGGTCCTGCAGGAGACAGAGAAGGCCCTGAACGCCATCACCGGCATGTCCCGCTTCACATTCCAGCCGGCAGCCGGCGCCCACGGTGAGTTCACAGGCCTGCTCCTGATCAAGGCATATCATCTGGCCAACGGCGATACCCAGAGAACGAAGATCATCGTTCCGGATTCCGCCCACGGGACCAACCCGGCCAGCGCAGTGATGGCAGGCATGTCCGTCATCAATACAGCCTCCGATGAACGGGGCTGCGTGGATGTGGAAAAACTGCGTCAGATCTGTGAGGGTGAAGAAGGCAAAGAGATCGCCGGTCTCATGCTGACCAACCCCAATACGGCAGGACTCTTCGACCCCAACATTCTGGAGATCACGGAGATCATCCACGGATGCGGCGGTCAGGTCTACTATGACGGCGCGAACCTGAACGCCATCATGGGCGTGGCCCGTCCCGGCGATATGGGATTTGACTGTGTCCATCTGAATCTCCACAAGACATTCTCCACGCCGCATGGCGGCGGCGGCCCCGGCGCGGGTCCGGTGGGCTGCAAGGAGCACCTGGCGAAATTCCTGCCGGGCCTTGTGACTGAAGAGAAGGACGGGAAGCTTGTCTTCGTCAAGCCCGAGCAGAGCCTGGGAGAAATGAAAAATTTCTACGGCAATTTCCTGGTGGTGGTCAAAGCACTGACCTACATCAAAATGCTGGGCGCGGAGGGCATTGCAGCCGCTTCGGAGAACGCGGTCTTAAACGCCAACTATATGATGGCAAAGCTGCGTGACAAGTATGACATTGCCTTCGATACGAAGATCTGCATGCACGAGTTCGTCATGGATCTGTCCAGACTCCTGAAGGAGACCGGCGTATCCGCCATGGATATTGCCAAGGGACTTCTGGATCACGGCATCCATCCGCCCACGATGTATTTCCCGCTGACCGTGCATGAAGCCCTGATGGTGGAACCCACAGAGACCGAATCCCGGGAGACCCTGGATGAAGCCATTCAGGTCCTGGAGGGTCTCTACGATCTGGCCTTCAGCGATCCGGAAGCCCTGCACGATGCGCCCCACACAACACCGGTCAGCAGACTGGATGAGGTGGGAGCGGCACGTCATCCGGTGCTTCGGTACGCGTTTGAATAAGGCGGCTTTGTAAAAAACAGAATCTGGATCATGGCCATGATGGAAGGGTCTTCCGGGAAAGACATTCTAGCGAAGACATTCAGTTGAAGACCGCCTGTCATGGCCATCGTTCGTTTTATAACAGATGAGCGGAGAAAAGAGAATGGAAATGAAACAGTTTGATATCGTGATCATCGGCGCCGGTCCCGGCGGATATGTGGCTGCCATCAGCGCCTCAAGAGCAGGGAAAAGCGTAGCTGTGGTCGAAAACCGCCGTGTGGGCGGGACCTGTCTTAACCGGGGCTGCATTCCTGCCAAGGCAATGATCCACGCTTCGTCTCTTTACCGGGAAGCGCTGGAGGGCGGCCGTTTCGGTGTGCACGCGCCGGATACCAGCTATGACTACGCCGAGATCCTCCAGTATAAGGAGGAGACGGTGGACCGCCTGGTGGGCGGTGTGGAGCAGCTCCTGAAGGCCGGCGGCGTTACTTTGATCCAGGGCACCGGAAGCCTGCAGCTTCCCAAGGACGGCATGAACCAGGTCCGGGTGATCGGTCCGGACGGGGAGGAAGACATGCTTTCCGCGGCGCATGTGATCCTGGCAGCAGGATCCAGGCCGGCAGACCTGCCCATCCCCGGCGCTGATCTTCCGGGGGTCCTGAACAGCGACGGACTTTTCGCCCTCGACCATGCCCCGGAGAGTCTCGTCATCATCGGCGGGGGTGGAATTTGCCACGGCCTTCGCGAATCTGGGCACAAAAGTGACCATCCTGGAGGCCCTGCCCAAACTTCTGGATAACTTCGACCGGGAGATCTCCCAGAACCTGAAGATGATCCTGAAGAAAAAGGGCGTGGAAGCGCACCTGAACGCCCGGGTCCAGGAATTCAGCGAAGGGGAAGAGGGCGTGATCTGCCGCTTCTCCGAAAAGGACAAAGAGCAGACCATCAGCGGCCAGTATGTTCTGGTGGCTGCGGGAAGACGTCCCATGACGGAAAAGCTCTTCGGCGAGGGCATCTCCATTCAGATGAACGGAAGATTCCTGCAGGTGGACGAATATCAGCGCACCAGTATGCCGGGAGTGTACGCCATCGGCGATCTGACCGGCGGCATGCAGCTGGCCCACGCAGCGTCCGCCCAGGGCATCCGGGCGGTGGAGCATATCACCTCTGGCGGATCCGAAGCTGCGTTATCACAGGATCTTACGGTGATCCCCGGCGGGGTCTATACTGATCCTGAGATCGCTTCCGTGGGAATGACCGAAGCTGAGGCAAAGGAAGCCGGCCGGGAAGCCATCTGCGGCAAATTCATCATGAGCGCCAACGGCAAGACCCTGATCACCAGGGATGAACGCGGCTTTATCAAAGTGGTGGCGGATGCCGCCACAGACGAGATCCTGGGCGCCCAGATGATGTGCTCCCGGGCTACGGATATGATCGGCGAGTTCACCACAGCCATCGTGAATCACATGACCGTGGCAGATATGCTGCGTTCCGTGCGGCCCCATCCCACTTATAACGAAGGCATCGGGGAAGCCCTGGAAGCGGTGCACGGCACATCCATCCACACGGTACCCCAGCGCAGAAGGTAGGGGAGGACACAGAAGACTGCCAAAGCGGTCTTCTGTTTTTTTGTGTCCGGAAGTCAATATCAGACTACATTAATAATAGTTAGAGGTGTATAATTGGTCAATAACAGACAACACTCTCAGTCGTAAGAGATGTATAATGCTCTGGATTGAGAAAATTTTTTTCAATCCTGGTTAGTTCAGACGAATTAACAAAGGGGATCCTGCAGGGAAAGGGGGACAGTTTCATGGAGAACAGCAAGGAAAGGCTGACTCTGCTGGACGCTGAGATCGGCAAGACCTATACCGTGAAGGCCATCGATACGGATGATGAAGAGATGAATGCTTTTCTGTTCCGTCTTGGATGCTACAGCGGAGAGCCGGTCACACTGATTTCAAAAAAGAAAAAGAGCTGTATCGTCGTGATCAAGGACAGCCGCTACGGGCTGGACAATCAGCTCGCGGAAGCAGTTATCATCTGACCGCAGAAAAGATCATCATGTGCCGGACTGCAGCCGGGTCCATCGGATCCAGCTGCGGCAGGAGCACATATATTTTTCCCCAGCGGTTAGTTAATTTGAACTATTTCATACATTATAATCATTTTACTAAAAGGAGTTTGCATTATGAGAATCGCATTTGCCGGAAACCCGAACAGCGGTAAGACCACAATGTACAACCAGCTGACGGGCCTGAGCGAGAGAGTAGGTAACTGGGCAGGCGTTACCGTAGGCAAGAAGGAGGCTCCGCTGCTCGCCGAGTACGCGGACGGACAGAATGTAACGGCAGTTGACCTGCCGGGCGCTTATTCCATGTCTCCCTTCACACCGGAAGAGAGCATCACAAGTGAGTTCGTTCGTGATGAACATCCGGATGCCATCATCAACATCGTGGACGCGACAAACCTGAGCAGAAGCCTGTTCTTCACCACACAGCTGCTGGAGCTGGGGATTCCTGTTGTGGTCGCGCTGAACAAAAGCGACATCAACGAGAAAGAAGGAACGACCATCGACGCAGCTGCCCTGGAACAGAAGCTGGGCTGCCCGGTGGTCAAGACTGTTTCCACAGAGAAAAAGAACAACGGACTGAAGGAACTGGTTTCCAAGGCCATCTCCATGAATGGAAAAGGCCAGAAGGCGCCTTATCTTCAGGCCGACATCGACCTTCACGATAAGGCCGCGGTAGACGCGGAAGACAGAAAGCGTTTCGCCTTCGCCAACCAGATCGTCAGCGCGGTAGAGACCCGTAAGGTCGCTTCCAGCCAGACCACAGGACACGACAAACTGGATGCTGTCCTGACCAACCCCATTGCCGGAATCGTCATTTTCGCAGTGGTCATGTGGTGTGTATTCGCCATCTCCCAGACCTATCTGGGCACCTGGATCGCCGACTGGCTGGTGGGCTGGATCGAAACCTTCCAGGGATTCGTCGCCGGCGCGATGGAAAACAGTCCGGCCATCCTGCAGACCATCATCGCGGACGGTATCATCGGCGGTGTGGGCGCAGTTGTCGGCTTCCTGCCTCTGGTCATGGTCATGTACTTCCTGATCGCCCTCCTGGAGGACTGCGGTTACATGGCCCGTGTCTCCGCGCTGCTTGACCCGATCTTCAAGCGTGTAGGCCTGTCCGGTAAATCCGTCATTCCGATCATCATAGGAACCGGCTGCGGCATCCCGGGAATCATGGCTTCCAGAACCATTCGTGACGAA
>CAMNJK010000051.1 GCA_946541435.1 uncultured Bacillota bacterium | reverse complement strand
AAGATGGCCGGCGGCGTTGCTGTCATCAAGGTCGGCGCGGCTACAGAGACCGAGCTGAAGGAACGCAAGCTCCGCATTGAGGACGCTCTGAACGCGACCAAGGCGGCAGTCGAGGAAGGTATCGTTTCCGGCGGCGGCGTTGCCCTGGTCAACACGATCCCGGCAGTCTGCAAGTATGTCGAGACTCTGGAAGGCGATGCAAAGACTGGCGGAGCCATCATCGTAAGAGCGCTGGAGGAACCGGTTCGTCAGATCGCTGAGAACGCAGGATATGAAGGCAGTGTCGTCGTATCCCAGGTCAAGAACAGTCCGGAAGGCACAGGCTTCAACGCAGCGACAGAAGTTTATGAAGACATGATCGCGGCGGGCATCGTTGACCCGGCCAAGGTCACACGTTCCGCTCTGCAGAACGCTGCTTCCGCATCCGCGATGCTGCTGACCACAGAGGTCGGCGTCACCGACATCAAGGAAGACGCTCCTGCAATGCCTCCGATGGGCGGCGGCATGGGCGGCGGAATGCCGGGCATGATGTAAGGCAAATGCCGGGAATGATGTAAGGCGCGCCTGAAAAACGCATATAGAATCACTGCCGCGGCCAGGATGATGGCTGCGGCGGTTTTTATTTTTCTTGCAGTTTTCCCGGTTAGATATTAAAATAATAATGATACAGTGTTAAAAATGACAGGAGAGGAATACTCATATGACGATTGATAAAGAGTTAAATGAAGGCAGAATGATTGTTAAAGTCGCCGGAAGACTGGATACCACCACAGCGCCGGATCTGGAAAAGGAACTGAAGGAGAATCTTCAGGATGTGAAGGAACTCAGCATTGATTTCAGCGGACTGGAGTACATCTCCTCAGCCGGACTCAGAGTGCTTCTGTCTGCCCAGAAGACCATGAACAAGCAGGGCAGCATGGAGCTGACCGGTGTCAATGAGACCATCATGGAGATCTTTGAAGTCACAGGTTTTTCTGACATTCTGACCATCAGATAAGCAACGCTGACATTAATAACGCTGACACTTCATAAAAAGCAACGCCGACGTTCCCTTCGGTAACGCCGGCGTTTGATTTGTTTTTTGAGTTGTCTTCGGGACCCGATCAGTCTTCGGGACTCAGAGAGTAGGCGATGTTCTCCGCGTGGTCGCCGATCCTCTCCAGTTCTGTGACCAGGTTGGTGAACATGATCCCCGCCAGCGGTTCGCAGGTACCTTCCATCAGGCGGTTGACATGATGATCCACCAGCTGGGTCTTCTGGCGGTCGATGCCTTCCTCGATACGGTCCAGTTCGGGGAGCCGGTCATAATTCTCGTCGGCGAAGATCGTCAGGGACAGGTCCACGATCCTTTTGGCGTCATCTGCCATCTGATGCAGTTCAGTCAAAGCATCCTCAGAGAGGGTGCTTTTATTTGTGTGCATGGTCTCGGCGTATTCTACGATGTTTTCCGCGTAATCGGAAATACGCTCGATGTCGGTTACTGTAATGGAAAGCATGGAGATCCGGTGCAGGGCCTCGTCGCTGAAGTACATGGAGCGCAGCTCCAGCATGGCTCTGTCGATCTCCTTGTTCAGGATGTCCACGCTCTCCTCGCGGGCTTTGACGGAAGCGGCGCGGGAAGCGTCATAATGGAAGAAGCAGTCCAGCGCCCGGACCAGGTTTTTCTCGGCGATCCGGCCCATACGGACGATCTCCCGATGCGCGTTGGCCAGGGCCATCCTGGAAGGCATGCTCTGCACATTGAGCATGAACTGCAGCTTGCGGTCCTCCAGCTGTTCGTTCTCCTCCGGCAGGACCGGGATCAGTTTCTCTGAGAGACGGATCAGCAGATTGGAGATGGGAAGCTCCAGGCAGACTGCGATGATGGCGAAGATGGTATGGGTATTGGCCACCTGACGGCCGATGGAATCCGGGGACAGTCCCTGGATCAGATCCAGCATATGCGGGAAGATATTGATCAGAATGACCAGGATCACCGCGCGGATCAGGTTGAAGAGCAGGTTCAGGATGGCGGTCCGTTTACCGTTCCGGTTGGTGGTCAGGGAAGCGATCAGGTTTGGTGTGACCGATCCGATGGCGGCGCCGATCAGAAGATATACGGCTGTATGGTATCCCAGAAGCCCCTGGATCGCAAAGGTCTGGAAGATGACTGTAGAAGATGAGGAGCTCTGCAGCAGAGCGGTGAAGGCGACGCCGAAGAGGATCGCCGCGAAGGGGTTGTCCAGGCCGGACAGCAGGTTGATGAAGTCATCGCTTTCGGCCAGAGGCGCGATGGCGGTCTTCATGATGGAGATCCCCAGGAAGAGCATGCCGAAGCCCATCAGGAACTCTCCGATATATTTGACCAGACTTTTCTTCAGGAAGAGGAACATGACCGCGCCGGCGAACAGGATCAGGGGCGCGTAGGCTGAAATATTGAAGGCGGTGATCTGGGCGGTCACGGTGGTACCGATGTTGGCCCCCATGATGACGCCGATGGCCTGGGCAAGATTCATCATGCCCGAGTTGACGAAACCGATGACCATGATATCCGTGGCGGATGAACTCTGTACCAGGATCGTCACTGCGAAGCCGACAAATACGGCCATCAGTTTGTTTGACGTAGCCTTCTCAAGAATGCCCTGCAGACGGTCGCCGCAGGCGTTGCGCAGTCCGGATGACATGACGGTCATTCCATAGAGGAAGAGCCCCACGCCTCCCAGCAGCGAAAAAAATGTTTCAAATGTCATATTCTATAATGCCTCCGAATTACCCCATATTATATTAGCAGACGATGATAAAAAAATCACTATAAAAATAGCGCCGGGTATAAAAAAGCGGCGGTAAAGCGGCGGCGCGAAAAAACGGATCCCCGCCGGGATCCGTTTTTGAGTTATCGATCGTCTTGATGTCCTGCCCCTTGAGGGTGCAGAGACTGGGCTGCTGCTATTCGTCCGATTCGGAATGTCCTTCCGCGATGGCCTTGTCATAGATGTCTGTGACAGCGCTGCCGGGCGCGGGGGTGATCTTTGCCACGATGATGGCCGCGATGCCGCCGCAGATGAAGCCGGGCACGATCTCATAGACTCCTGTAGAGGAGAGACAGACCAGCCAGATGATGTCCACGGCTGCGCCCACGATGACGCCCACGCAGGCGCCGGCGTAGTTGAACCGCCGCCAGAAGAGGGACAGGAGGATGACCGGTCCGAAGGCCGCGCCGAAGAGACCCCAGGCGTTCTCTACCAGGTTCATGATGGCCTGGGCGCCTGCGCCCTTGGAGGAGGCGATGATGTAGGCGATGATGGCGATGATGACAACAGCGATCCGGCCTACCATCAGAACTTCCTTTGCGCTTGCGTCCTTACGGACGATGGGCTGGTACAGGTCTGAAGTGAAGGAACTGGATGCCACCAGCAGCTGGGAGTCCGCCGTGGAGACGGAAGCTGCCATGATGGCTGCCAGCAGGAAACCGGAGATGACCGGCGGGAAGAAGCGGCGCGCCATGACGATGAAGACAGTCTTCTGGGCGCCCACGGTCAGCAGTTCTTCGCCAACGATCATTCTGGCCTGGTAGGCCATGAGGCAGGCGGCGCCGATGGACAGCACAACCCAGACGATGGCGATGACAGAGGATTTCTTGACCATGGAAGGCTTCTCGATGGACATGAACCGCACCAGGATGTGGGGCATGCCGAAGTAACCCAGACCCCAGCCCAGGCCGGTGACGATGTCCTGCCAGCTGGCGCTGAACAGGCCGGCGCCGAAGTCACAGGATACGATTTCCCCGGAGGCTGCGTCGGTATATTCATATACCTGAGAGAGCAGCCCTGTGTCCAGGTTTTGCGTGGCGCTTACGATGATGGGAATGGCCAGCAGGGCAACCAGCATCAGCAGGCCCTGGAAGAAGTCGGTCCAGCAGACCGCCTTGAATCCGCCCAGGAATGTATAGCCGATAATGACCAGCGCGAAGATGGTCATGGCCAGACGTTCGCTGATCCCCGGGAACAGCATGGTGAACACGGATGTGCCGGCGACGAAGGCCGAAGATACATAGATGGTGAAGGCGATCAGGAAGATCAGCGCGCATACCACCTGCAGGATCGGGCTGGAGCTGGCAAACCGGTTGGTCAGGTACTGGGGGATGGTGATGGAGTCATTGGCGGCTTTTGAGAATTCACGAAGCCGCTTGGCGCAGAAGATCCAGTTGGCCGCTGTGCCCATGGCCAGGCCGATGCCGATCCAGATCTGTCCGAAGCCAAAGGCCAGGATGGAACCGGGCAGGCCCATGAGCAGCCAGGCGGACATATCCGATGCCTGCGCGGACATGGCGGTGACCCAGGGCCCCATGGAACGGCCGCCCAGGAAGTAGTCCTTCTGGTCTTTGTTGCTGCCGTTGAAAAAGAAGATCAGGGCAACGCCGAACAGAATGACGAAATAGAGTACAAATACAATGATTTCGAGGTTCATAAAAACACGTCTCCTTTGTTATTTACTGCCGCGGCATCTGCCGCGGTCAGCAAACCATATTGTACCATTATACAATATGAGATAAAATATCGACTGAATTATAGACTGAAACGATGTGTATACGCATAAAACAGTTGAAATTCAAGGATCTATCGATTAGACTAAAACATATCCGATATGATATACATGGAGGGAGAACATGCCGAAACCAGGAAGAAACCAGACCAAGAGCCGCATCGTCACAGCTGCCTGGCAGCTCTTTTACCGGTATGGCTACGATCACACCACAGTGGATGACATCGTGGAGGCGTCAAATACATCGAAGGGGTCGTTTTATCACTACTTTGAATCCAAGGACGCCCTGATGGGGTCCCTGTCCTATCTGTTCGATGAGAAATACGAGGAACTGATGGAGACGCTGGATCCTGCCCTGGATCCCCTGGAAAAACTGATCCGGATGAACCGGGAACTCTTTGTGATGATCGAAAACACCGTTTCGGTGACGGTGCTTTCCCAGCTCTTTTCCACCCAGCTGGTCACCAAGGGAGAAAAACACCTGCTGGAACCGGACCGGACCTACTACCGCCTGCTGCGGCAGATCGCCATCGAAGGACAGCAACAGGGAGTTTTTCGGCAGGAGCTTTCGGTCAATGACATCATGCGGGCCTATGCCATGTTTGAACGGGGCATGATGTATGACTGGTGCCTGGCCGGCGGGAACTATTCCCTGACCCAGTATTCCCAGCAGCTGCTGCCCCTGTTCCTGCAGGGGCTCTGCAGGACCGGGGAGTAGACCCGCAGAGTCCCTTTTGATATGAAAAAAGGCCCGCGGATGAAGCGGGCCTTTCTGTTGATTTTTTTCACGCGGAAACCGGTCCTCTTGTCTGCGCCGAACCGGACCTCTCGTCTACGCCGGCACGAAGGCCTGATAGATGGCCCGGATGGCGTTATTGAAATCTCCGGCGTTCACGCCCACGATGACGTTGATCTCGCTGAAGCCCTGGTTGAGCATCCGGATGTTGATGCCCGCGTCCGACAGGGCGGTGGTGATGGAGGAAGCCACACCCACGGTCTGGCTCAGGCCCAGACCTACCACAGCGATCAGGGCGATGTCTTCGATGACGGAGATGTCATCGGGATGCAGCTGCTGCTCAAAGGCCTGCAGGACATCCTCCAGCTGGTCTTCGATGGCGTCCTTCTCGATGACCACGGAGAAGGAGTCGATGCCCGTGGGGATGTGGTCGAAGCTGATCCGAAGATCCTCCAGGATGGCCAGGGCGCGGCGGACGAAGCCCACTTCGCTGTTCATCATGCTCTTGTAAATGGAGATGACGGTGAAGGGCTTCTTGCCGGCGATGCCGGACAGGACACGGCTGCCGTCGGACTGGAGCCGGTCCAGAGAACTCTCTGTTGTGATAATGGTGCCCGGATCCTCCGGCGCGTTGGTGTTGCGGATGTTGATGGGGATGCCGGCCTGACGCACCGGGAATACCGCGTCCTCATGAAGGACGCTGGCGCCCATGTAGGACAGCTCCCGCAGTTCCATATATGAAATGTATTCGATGGGCTTGGGGTCCTTGATGATCCGGGGATCCGCCATCAGAAGGCCCGACACATCCGTCCAGTTTTCGTAGATATCAGCGTTCACCGCCCGGGCCACAAGAGAACCGGTCACATCGGAGCCGCCCCTGGAGAACACGCAGATCTCGCCGGAATCCCGGTAGCCGCCGTAAAATCCGGGGAGCACAGCCCGTTCGTGTTTGGCCAGTTCCTCTGCCAGGGCCGCGTTGGTCTCGTCCGCCAGCAGCCTGCCTTTGCTGTTGAAGAGGACCAGATTCTGGGTGTCCACGAAGTCATAGCCCAGATAGGCAGCGATCAGGATGGCGGACAGGTATTCGCCCCGGCTGGCAATGTAATCGTCGGTGCAGCCGGCGGCCAGAGCAGCCCGGATCTCATCGAACCGGCTGTCCAGATCCACGTCGATGTTCAGGTTGTACCGGATGGCGCGGAAGCGGTCGGCGATCACCTGAAAAAGCTGGTCATAGGGGATCCGATGGTCCGCCTGGGCCTTGCACATGAACAAGAGGTCGGTGATCTTGTTGTCATCGGCAAACCGTTTGCCCGGCGCGGAAACGACGACGTAACGCCGGTCCGGGTCTGAAGTGATGATGTCTTTGATCTTCTTGAGCTGGATCCCGTCAGCAACGGAGGATCCGCCGAATTTGACCGCTTTGATTCCCATGGTATCGATACCTTCTCTTTCGTATTTTCGCATTTCCTTCTGTGACGTTGAAATAACGTCTAAAGTATACGAAAAGTCACCCTCTCTGGCAAGAATTTTTTAGGCCAATGTTCTCCTTGAATTCACAGGGTAAGAGGTATACAATAGAATCCTAGTTGTGAGCAAAGGAGAGTAATATACTATGAAGAGAATTACAACGATCAACACCAAGAACATGAAAGAAAGCATTCTGAAGGACGGCTGCGGCGAGTGCCAGACATCCTGCCAGTCCGCCTGCAAGACATCCTGCGGCATTGCCAACCAGAAGTGCGAGAAGACAAAGTAATGATCCATCAGTATCAGCTAAACGGTTTCAACATTGTGTTGGACGTTAACAGCGGCTCTGTACATTGCGTGGATGATGTTGCCTACGACATCATCCGTCTTTTTTGTGCGGCCATGGACCGGCACAGGGAAGAGGGCAGCAGCGCCGCCGGGGAATACGACCTGGTAACCGCAGCGGACCGGGAGGAGATCACTGCCCGGATCCTGGATCGGTATCCGGACCTGACGGAAGAGGACGTCCGGGAGGTCTTCGGGGATCTGGATGAACTGCAAAGGCAGGCCAGGCTTTTCTCGGAGGACCTGTTTGCCCCCCATCCGGAACTGCTGGAGCCCAGGAAGCCCTACGTCAAGGCTCTCTGCCTGCATGTGGCCCATACCTGCAATCTGAACTGCAGCTACTGCTTCGCCAGCCAGGGCAATTTCCACGGGGAACGCGCGGTGATGACGGAAGAGACCGCCCGGGCAGCCCTGGATTTCCTGGTCAGGGAATCCGGCAGCCATCACAATCTGGATGTGGACTTTTTCGGCGGCGAACCCCTGATGAACTGGGATGTGGTCAAGGAGACAGTCCGCTACGGACGGGAACTGGAAAAGGAATACGGCAAGAACATCCGGTTCACGCTGACCACCAACGGGGTGGGGCTGAACGACGAGATCATCGACTTCGCCAACCGGGAGATGCACAATGTGGTGCTGAGCCTGGACGGCCGGAAGGAAGTCCACGACCGGTTCCGCCGGACCATCAATGACCAGGGCAGCTACGATATGATCGTCCCAAAGTTTCAGAGACTTGTGGAGAAACGGACCGGCAGCGGCGCCCGGGAAGACCGCACCGAGTATTACATGCGGGGAACTTATACCCACTGCAATCCCGATTTCACCGCGGACATCAGGCACATGGCGGACCTGGGATTCGACCAGCTCAGCATGGAGCCTGTGGTGACGGATCCTTCGGACCCCCTTGCGCTGACAGAGGAAGACCTGCCTTTGCTCTATGAGCAGTACGAGGAGCTGGCGGACTGGATGATCCGGCGCCGGGAAGAGGGCCGGCCGGTCACCTTCTATCATTATATGCTGGACCTGGAGGGCGGCCCCTGCATCTATAAGCGGATCGCGGGCTGCGGCGCGGGAACAGAGTACTACGCGGTCACGCCCTGGGGAGACCTTTACCCCTGCCACCAGTTCGTGGGTGAGGAGGAGTTCAAAATGGGCGATATCTGGAAGGGTGTCAGCGCGGACGCCCTCCAGAAGGAATTCGGGCGCAACAACATCTATGCCCATGCGGAATGCGCTGACTGCTGGGCCAAACTCTACTGCTCCGGCGGATGCGCGGCCAATGCCTATCACGGGACCGGCTCCATCTCCGGTGTCTATGAATACGGCTGCAAGCTCTTCCGCAAGAGGATGGAGTGCGCCATCATGATGAAGGTCGCTGAGGCCATGAAAGACGCGGAGTAAAGCTCCGGGGAATGAAAAATGTGTTTTTCAAGATCCAGTAAAAACAGAGTCCGGAAGGGGGCAGAAACTCCGGCTCCGGCGGATTACGATGTGATCGTGATCGGCGCCGGCGCCCTGGGCTGCGCTGTGGCCAGGGAGCTGTCCCGGTATGACCTGCGGATCGCTGTGCTGGAAAAGAACAGCGATGTTGCGGGCGAGACCACAGGACGGAACTCCGCTGTGGTCCACGCCGGGTTCAACAACCGTCCGGGCAGCCGGATGGCCAGGTTTTGCGTGGAGGGAAACGAGGGCTTCGAGGAAGCCTGCCGGGAGCTGGACGTGCCCTGCCGCCGGACCGGCAAGCTGGTGGTGGCCTTCAACGATAATGACCTGCAAAGCCTGGAGCGGCTTCTGGCCCAGGGTCAGGAGAACGGCTGCCGGGGACTCAGGATCCTGGAGGGAGAGGAACTGGAGCAGCTGCTCCGGGAGCGCGGCATGGAATCCCGGTACCGCGCGGCCCTCTGGTCACCCAATACAGCGATCACCAATCCATTTCTCTACTGCGTGGCCCTGGCGGAGAACGCCCGGGCAAACGGCGTGGATTTCTTTTTGGACACGGAAGTGACGGGTATCCGGGCGTGCCCGGAGACAGGCGCGGACAAACGGGGCGGATCGGACAGATGCGCCCGTTTTGCGGTGACGGCGGAGAGCGCCGGGGACCATGCGGCGGGGCGCGCTCTTCACTGCAGGTACCTGATCAACTGCGCCGGCCTGCAGGCAGACCGGATCGCGGCCATGGCAGGCATGC
>CAMNJK010000050.1 GCA_946541435.1 uncultured Bacillota bacterium | reverse complement strand
ATCTCCACGTCCTGCAGGAACCGCTGCAGGCCTTCCGGCGCCCGGGCCATATCTGTCAGGCCGTGATCTGCCGGTTCCACCAGTTTGTTGCTGCCGTGGTAATCACTGCCGGCGGTCACATAGAGATCGTACTTCTCCGCCAGAGACAGAACCTGTTCCTGCATCTTTTCGGAATAGCCGGAATAGAATCCTTCGACACCGGCCAGTCCGAACTCCATCAGGAAACGGACCCTCTGGTCCAGCGCCTCCCCCATGATCAGTTCATCGCCGCTGCCGTAGACGGGATGAGCGAGCACGGGGATCCCCCCGCTCTTCAGGATCCCTTCGATGGCTTCCTGCGGCGCGATATACACATTGGCGAACCGCTTTCGATCGATGAAGTCATGGATCGCAGATTCTTTTGTTTCCGCGTAGCCCAGCCGGACCATCATGTTGGCGATGTGGGGTTTTCCCGGATTTGCCAGCGAGAACAGTTCCTCCAGACCCTCTTCCGGAAACTCGAACCCGAATACCTTCTGCAGGAACTCGATCCTGGCCCTGGTCTTGCCCATACGAAACTGATGGCCTTTTTCCACGACTTCCCGGATCCCCGGCCGTTCCGGATCATATCCATATCCCAGAATGTGATATCTGCCGTCCTGATCCCGGCAGGAAAACTCCACGCCGCGGATGAAGTCCGGATCATCCGGCTTCAGGTGTTCCGGCATCTCGCATCCCACCTGGATGGCGTCATGGTCGGTGACCGAGAAGAGTCCGATCCCCTC
This sequence comes from uncultured Bacillota bacterium, assembly GCA_946541435.1. Lineage (GTDB taxonomy): Bacteria > Bacillota > Clostridia > Peptostreptococcales > Anaerovoracaceae > Lentihominibacter. Next base: position 8,506 of record CAMNJK010000050.1, on the reverse strand, counting down.
CCGGCGGACGATGTCCAGGATCTCCTTCGGCGTATCGGTCCCGTCGGAGATGGTGCTGTGTATATGCAGATCAATTCTTTCGTAGCCAATCGTCATGCTTTATTGGTGTCCTCTGTAAAGTATTCTGCATCCGGCGCATCTGTTGCCGCTGATGCATCTGTTGCTGCCGATGCCTCTGTATTGTACACCCAAACGACGATCTCCGCCAGTTCCTCTGCGACACTGAATGGTCTTTTCGATCAGAACTCCAGATCGGTCCGCTGGATCAGGTCCTTCTGCAGGGCCTTTCCCAGCTCCACGAAATAGGCGCTGTAGCCTGCCACGCGGACCAGCATGTCCTTGTAGTCCTCCGGATGCTTCTGGGCCGCCTTCATGGTGGCGGAGCTCATGATATTGAACTGTACGTGCATGGGTCCCCCCGCCAGATACTCGTCGATGTAACTGATCAGGTTGTCCCGGCCCTCGATGCCTTTCACCGCCTCCTGGGGGAATTTCAGGTTCAGCAGGGTCCCGTTGGTGGCCAGGCTGTGGTCCACCTTCGCGATGGAATGGGCGATGCCGATGGGTCCCTGGATATCATGGGAGCCGGCATCTGTATGCACCGGGCCCATGTTGTCGGAAATGGCCTCGCCGGCTTTCCGTCCGTCCAGAGAGGCATTGGTGTTGAGGCCCATACCCACGTTGGCGCTGACGGAATAGACGCCCGGCGTGAACTCCCCGCCCCGGATGGTCTTCCGGCCGGTGAGGTGACGGCAGTAGCATTCAAACATGAACCGGAAGAATTCGTCCGCGTAGTCATCGTCATTGCCGTAATGATGGACCTTGGGGCTGTTGATCAGGGCATACAGCTTCTCGTGTCCCTTCCAGTTGTCCTTCAGGGCCTGCAGCAGTTCTGCCCCGGTGTATTTTTTCTCATCGAACACCAGCTGTTTGATGGCAGCCAGAGAATCCGCGCAGGTGGCCAGGCCCGACGCCTGGGGTCCGATGCCGTTGTATCTGGTGCCGCCGGCAGTCACGTCCACCCCATCCTCCAGGCAGCCTTCAAAGAAGGCGGACAGATAAGGCAGCGGCTTGCGTTCCCGGTGGGCCCGGTCCACGATGTTCATGGTGGCGCACATCTGATCGCACCAGTAATCAAACTGCCGGTCCACGCTCTCCAGCACCTGATCCATGTTCTCATAGGTCTCCAGGCTTCCGGTATCCGGTCCCAGGTGGTCTCCCAGGGCGCCGCACTTGTCCCAGCGGGGGCAGTGGGGTCCGCAGTCCAGGCAGCGGCCTCCGTTCAGGACCATCTCCATGAACTTGACGGTGTTGATGTAGGAAGCGTCGTGCCATCCGTATTCCCGGTAAGGCAGATTGGGTTCCACGCAGCCTACGACAGCATAATCCCTGGCCTCTTCCAGGGTCTGGCCTTTTCTCATCTGGGCTTTGATGGTGGGAGCATCGTTGAAGATCTTGGGATGGCCGTAGCCCGCCCGGATGCATTCCACGGTCTTCACCTTCAGTTCGTAGGGAGTATCCTCGTGCATGCGGACCAGCAGCCAGGGGCACATCATCCTGGTATGCACGGAAGCATCCAGCATCATCATGGTCAGATCGTTGGTGGCATCCCTGCCATTCCGGTCCACGCCGCCGATGGTCAGGCATTCACCGCCGAAGCCTCTGCCCTGGCGCACCCTGGCGGTGCCGCCGTCCCGGATCTTTGTGGGATTGTTCATCTTGACGAAGGTCACTTCCAGCAGCTCCTGGGCGTATTCCTTGGAAATCACGCCTTTGCGGATATCCGCTTCATAGTAGGGATAGAGCCACTGATCCATCCGGCCGTAGGAAATGGAGTGGCCGTTGGATTCGATCTGGGTCATGGTCGTCGCGAAATTGAAGAGCTGCAGGGCCTGCCAGAAGCTTTCTGCCGGGCCGCCCGCCAGCTGATGACAGTTGGCCGCCATCTGCAGCAGCTCCTGCTTGCGTGCAGGATCTTTGGCTTCGAAGGCCTTCTCCCCTGCCAGCCTTGCATAGCGCTCGATGTACATCTTCGCCGCCTCATGGCAGATGATCACCGCCCGGTAAAAATCCCGTTTCTCAACGTAGTCCGGATCTTTTTTCGTGATCCGGTCCAGGCCAGCCTTTGCTTCGGCGATCATGCCGTCGTAGCCGATCCGCAGGATCTTTTCGTAATTCATGACCAGATGGCCCACGCCGCCGTAGTGATAGAGGTTGGTCTGAAAGATCTTCCGGCCGGTCTGGGATCCCTTGGTCATCTCATCGTCCAGCCGGGCGTTCACATAGTCGTCCACCGCTCTGCCCTTCCAGTATCCGCAAAGCTCGATGAACTCCTGCCGGTCTTCTTCGGACGCGAAATAGAACTGGTCGTGCTCCCGTTCCTCAAAGGGTTCGTACAGAGCTTCGTGGAGCATCCAGTTCACGGAAAACTCCGGATACTGGGGTGACGCCTTGGCCGGCGCCGCGATCTCGCCCAGGATCAGGTCATCATCATAGATGTAGAGGGTGGCGTTTTTCAGGATGCTCTCAAATGCATAGGCACAGCGGAGCACCGCAGGCTCTCCTTCGTGCTCCCGATAGCTCTCCGTCACATTGCGGAACCGCTCGATGTCGATATTAAAAGGGCGGTCCAGGAAAGTCTGCCGCAGGCGGTTGACTCTCGGGAAGGGGGACCAGTCCTCGTGCCCCTTCACATACCCCAGACTGTAGGTCTGGTCGATGGGCTCACATCCGCATGCCGCCGTGTGCGCCTCTACGTACATTTCATGATTCAGATCCTTCGCTGTATTTGTTCCTGTATTCATTCTGCTCGTTCTCCTGTTCTGTCGTGCTCCCGTTCCTGTCATGCTCCCGTTTCTGTTATGCTCCCGCATCTGTCATGACCTTGCCGTGTTCACTGTTTTTCCCTGGTCCCCACCAGTGTGTGGATCCCCCGGCTGTTGAAATAGTCCGCGAAGTTCCGGACCTTTCGCTGGAAATAATCTCTGCGGAAATGCGCTTCCTTCAGACGGTCCGTCATCTGGTAAGGCAGCCCCAGCGATTCGTATTTCTCCATGCCCAGCCGCATATAGCTCAGAAGCTGGAGCGTCCGGACATTCCCCTGCATCTCCCCCAGGATGAAATCCGCCGTCTGCCGCATGTTTTCCATGTTGTCGTTGACCCCCGGGATCACCGGGATCCGCAGGATCAGCTCCGTTTCCGGATTCCCCGCCAGCTTTTGCAGGTTCTCCAGGATCCGTTCATTGCCGGCGCCGGTGAAGGCCCGGTGCTTCTCCGGATCCATCATCTTCAGGTCTGCGATCCAAAGATCCGTCAGGGGCAGCAGTTCTTCGACCCGCTCCCATGGGATGCAAAGGCAGGTCTCGCAGCAGGTATGAATCCCCTCCTCCCTGCACTGCCGAAAGAGCTCCGCCGTGAGTTCCGTCTGAAGCAGGGGCTCCCCGCCGGATACGGTGATCCCGCCGCCGGACCGGTCGTAGTAACCCTTGTCCCGCCGGACTTCCTGCATGATCTGGTCTGCCGTCATGCGCCTGCCCCAGGCCTTCACCGCCTCGGACGGGCAGGCCTCCGCGCAGGCCATGCAGCCGTTGCAAAGGGTGTAATCGATGGCGACGAGCCGGTTCCGGTAGAAGCGCAGGGGGGATGCGGTCCTGCCAGCCTTTGCGAGTCCGCCACCGGCGCCGGCATCCGTCCGGGGACAGGCCTCTTCGCAGGCCCCGCAGTTCTTCCTGCCGATGCATTTCTTCCGGTAGACCCCCGGCTGGACCTCAGCCTTAAGGCTCTCCGGATTGCTGCACCAAAGACAATGCAGCGGGCATCCCTTCAGGAAAACCTCCGTCCGGATCCCGGGTCCGTCATGAATGGTGAAATGCTGAATGTTGAATACTGTTCCCTCTGCTGTCATCTTCCCGGACTCCTCCCAGAACTCTTTCGTCTTATACAGGATATCCTGTTTCCGGACAAGGGACAACAGGAGAGTTCCTTATTCTTCTGTCAGGGAATGTTCGTTTCGGTGGGAGTTCATCTCGGGGAGCGCTCATTTCGGCGAGCGTTCCAGAGAAACAAAAAACGCTTCAAATCGACCGGAATTGTTTGCTGAGAAACAATTTCGGAGTATATCAGGCGAAAATTGTTTATCGCCCTAGTTTTAGTTTCCAAATATTAGTAATTGCGACGGGCATTTCTTCTCCTCTTCGTCAAATTTACCACATTCTGGTATTCTGAGGCAGAAATTCTCCCCTTCCAATAGATTTTTACACCCCGCTAAATCGCAGTGAAACAAATCTGCGCCAAAAGTAGCGGAAATTGTTTTAAGCCAAACAAAATCGGCTGTTTTCAGCGCTTTTTTGTTTCATGGGCCATCAGTTCGTAGAGTTGATACCGGCTGCTGATGCCCAGTTTGGAATAGATGTTTTCGACATGTTTCTTCACGGTGTGATAGCTGACCACCAGCTCCTCGGCGATCTGCTTGTAGGTGTTGCCCTCTGTCAGAAGCACCGCCACCCGACGCTCCGCGGGGGTGAGAACCGAAAGATAGGCCGGCAGATCCCCCTCTGGTCCGGCTGCATCTGTCGGGCGGGCTGCATTTGTCGACCCGGCCGCATCAGCCGCGCCGCCTGCATTGCCTGTCCCGGCCGAATTCATCTGCCCGGCCGCGTCTCTCGACCCGGCTGCATCTGTCAGCCCGTCCGGTCCGCCCGCCGCTTCCGGCGCCTGCACCGTGATCAGATAATACCGCTCCACGATGCCGTGCTCGTACATCTGCTCGTGTCCGAAGATATGGAATCTGTATCCCTCGATCTCCCGGGAGACGCCTTCTGCAAGGCATTCCGCCCATGGGATCTTCTGCAGGAGGATGGGGATCCAGGGCTGTTTTTTACCCGGATCCGGCAGCCCGGCAATGCCGAAAAGGCCGGCCAGGTTTTGCAGGGCTCCCCCGCTGGCCGCCAGCACGTGCTGAAAACCGTCGGTGATGAAGTAGTCATGGGTCTCGGAATGGATGACCCGGTCCTTCATGTCTGAAATGATCTTGGCCTGTTCGTGGCGCTTGAAATTGACATAGGCGTTGGCGACGGCCACATAGAGATTCTCCAGCTCCAGCAGCTCATCCTGAGAGAAATCGCCCTCCTCCCGGGTCTTGAAGAAGACGATCTGGATGCATCCGGCGTTGCCGAAGGCCAGGGTGGCGCTGTAATGGGCGCCGAACTGTTCCTCGATAAAGCGGACATAGGCCGAAGTCTCATAATCCGCGGGACTGATGATCTCGGAAGAGCAGTAGATCCTGGGCACCGTGTTGAAATAGGTCAGCTCTTCCCGGCGGGAGGTGTGGAAGACCACGTGCTCCACCATGTCCTGCGGGGCGAATTTCGTATAGGGATGGTCGGGGCCGCTCTGCATCACCCCTTCCGGGCGGATCCAGGAAAGGAATGTATTGTTTTCATCGAAGGTAAGGATCGCCGCCCGGCCCATGCCCAGATGGGTACGGATGGACTGCAGCAGCTCCCGGCTGAACAGTTGGGTGATGGACGTCTGCCGCGCGGACAGTTCCATCAGAAAACCTGCGATCCCCTGGTTCATGGTGTTCATGCGGTGTCCTCCTTTCGCTACTGGATATAAACACTCTGGGTCCTGCGGAATGCCCGGATGATCCGGATCACGCCGGAATACACGAGCCCCGCGGCGTAGATCTCCACAGCCACTGCTGGTTCCTTGATGAAGATCAGGCAGAGGACAGCCATAATGACATTGACGATGCCGCCGGCCATGTTGAGCTTCCAGTTGGGCGCCTGCATGGTGATGGCTTCCCGGGCCCGCAGAATATCGATGATCCCGGTAAAACCGTGAAGGCCCGCCAGATATGCCACCAGAAAGATGGCGGGCACCCTGGCCAGGGACAGGGAAAAGATCCCGATGTCCAGCATGATGACTGCCCGATACAGGATGGCCCTGCCGTCCACCATATGCCTGGCCATGGTGACATAGTAGACCAGCAGACGGATGCCGCCCAGGATCAGCGAAAACCCCAGCACATGGATGATGAAGGTATAGGCCGAATCCCAGCCAGTGGCCACCAGCAGGCCGAAGGCGATGATGAACAGGCCGAGAATGACATTTCCGATTCTTCTGAGCTTCGTCATGCTTTGCCACCTCCCGGACCGGCCGTATCCGCCACCTGCGTTGCCAGGTCTTCCAGCGCGCTTTCCGCCGCCTGCCCCGTCAGGTCCGCCAGATCCTGCAGGCCCTTTCCGCCTTTTTCCCTGAGGTCTACGCTGACCCCGGCCAGCATGTTGCCGGAAGCATAGATCCGGTTTGTGACCATGCTCTTCTGGGTCATGGCCGCCTGAATGAACCGGCCCAGGAAGGTCCCGGCCTTCTCCTCTTCCGGCGCGCTCCTGTATTCCTCCTGGTATTTCTCCGGATCGAACGCCTCCACCGGCCTGCCGGACAGTTCCTCGCCCAGGGCCTTCCAGTCTTCCGATGCGGACAGCTGACGGCGGGTCAGAATGGTCCGGATCCTCTCTTCGTACGGTTTCACCGTATCCTCGTCAAAGCTGTCCGGCGCAAAGGCTGGCAGATCCCCTTTCAGATACCGCAGGGCAGCCACCATCTGGCAGAAAGCATGCATATAGTCCGACGGATTATCCTTCACCAGCTCCCGGTAGCCTCCCCAGGCCGGAAGATACCGATAGCGGGCGAAGCTGTAATCCGGCAGATGACCTGCCCTGCCGTGGCCCAGATTCATCACATGATTCTCACTGCTCTGGTAAACACTGTTGGTGTATTTGCTCTCCTCCGGATCGTCCGGCAGGGTCACACTGTGCCGGAAGCTGATCTGCCGGTCGGTCCTGTCCGGACCCTCCCCCAGGATCTCATAGAAATGCGTGTAGGTATTGTTGATCACCAGCGAGGGTGTCCCCGCGAAATACTGGTGGGCCCAGGTATCTGCCAGAACGTGCATGGCGATGCCTGCCGCCGGCAGTCCCTTCCCTTTGGCTGTCTCCACGGTGTCCGCAGCAAGACTTCCGCAGGGGCCGCAGATCAGCCGGTACTTATTGCGGTACCGTTTGCCGCCGCGCACCTCCGCGTACAGATCCCTCGGAAGAAAATGAAAAGATGCCCAGATCCGGGTGATGTCCTGCAGCCCGATCATGTCCGTCCGCGCGTCCATCAGCTCCAGCTGCAGCTGGGTGGTGGCAGCCGTCAGGGGACCGCCGATCCTGCGAAGGAAGGACCTGGAACACAGATCCACCAGCTGGGCGCTGTAGCAGATCTCAAGGCTTTCTTCATGGGTATGGCCGGCCAGAAAAGCGGCGCAGTATGTTGCGTAGTAATGAAAATCTTCCTGCATGATCAGTTCTCCATTTTCCTGCGAAGCCGTCGTACCAGTATGGAAGCCCTGATCATCTCTGCCAGCGCCAGAAGGGATGTCAGATCCACGATCCACGACACGCTTAACTGACGGATCACCCGTATGTCCGCCGCTTCCTCCGGATGGAAGATGAGATGGAAACTCTGGATCAGCGACAGGAGAAGAACAAGACTGACAAGGACAGCCCAGATCAGATAGACCCTTCTTTTCCCGCCGGTGCCGCGTCCGTCCCGGATGGCTCTGCGCCCGATATAGATCCGGAGCAGAACGTCCGCCAGAATGCCCGCGAAAACAGCGCCGGCCAGAATCAGTTCTATGGTATGTTCCGAAACGATGCCCCCCTCTATCATTTCATACACTTCATCCGTGAACAGTGATTTGAACTGCGACAGGGGGTTCAGAAGCATGGCCAGCAGCGCTTTGATGACGCTCCACAGCCCGAAGGCGATGACTCCGGTGCCGCTGATCACCAGCAGATGTTCATATTTTCTCAGTTTGATTTCTGTGTCCATTTCCTGTCAATTCTAACACATTCCCGCGAATGTTGTCATTATATCCGAAAAACATTCATTATATAGATAATAAGGAAACAATCCTCAAATTCCCCCTTTTTTTCCTGTCCAAAAAGTGTTATGATTGACTACGTGTGCTTTTTCAGGAAGGAAGTGACTAACGATTGTTTAAGAAAAAGAAAGAGAAAAAGCAGCGTAGCTTTCTATCATCGTTTTCGATCTGTTTCATCGTCGTCATCCTGGCGGCAGTACTGACCTGGATCATTCCGGCCGGTAACTATGAAACTCTGGAATACGATGCTGGATCTGACCAGTTTATCGTCAGCTCCGCTGACTACGATGCAGACGCGGGAACGGGAGAACAGACCGAGTACCCCGCAACCCAGGAAGTCCTGGATGAATTCGGTATCACCGCAGGTCTTGACAGCTTCAAGGCAGGCAACATCACCAAGCCGATGTCCATCCCGGGCACCTATCAGAAGGTGGAAGCGCATCACCAGGGCCTGGCTGAGTTCCTGGCATCCCCGGTACAGGGTACCGCGGATGGTTTCGACATCATCTTCTTCATCTTCATGCTTGGCGGCACCATCGGTGTCATCAACTACATCGGCGCCTTCAACGCCGG
>CAMNJK010000049.1 GCA_946541435.1 uncultured Bacillota bacterium | reverse complement strand
CGCTGAAGGCTGTGGAAGCCAAGGGCGCGAAGAAGCTGGTGCTGGATCTCAGGGACAACGGCGGCGGCCTGGTGGACGACGCGGTGGCCGTGGCGGACGACTTCCTGGATAAGGGCGTTGCCTGCTATGTGCAGGACAGAAACGGCGAAACAGAGAGCTATAAGGTGAAGGATGGTCACACGGATCTGAAGACGGTGGTGCTGGTCAATGAAAACAGCGCCAGCGCGTCCGAGATCCTGGCCGCGGCCATGAAGGACAACGACTATACCATCGTGGGTTCCCGGACCTTTGGCAAGGGGATCATCCAGACCAGCTTCGTCATGCGGGACGGAGATGCCCTGAAGCTCACCATTCTGGAATACCTGTCACCCAAAAAGCACAAGGTGCATGAAAAAGGCGTACGTCCCAATGTGAAAGTCAAGGATGACGAGAACACCAAACGGGATGAACAGCTGGAGCGGGCCAGACAGGTGCTGGAAGAACAATAATCATATTATGACTACTTCTTGAACAGATGTCCGTGAGGGTCGGAAAAGGCTTCCGGCCCTCACTTTCACACTTTAATGCTATTGACTTTAGCACATGAAAGTAATATACTGAACATGGATAAGCTATATTAATCTGATATCTTTTTGAACAGGCAATAGTTTTTCGGAATCAGTATTTTTAGGCTGTGGCAGGATCCCAGGGCCGAAAGGAGTTTCGCAATGGCATACGAATCAAAGTTCAAGAATGATGACATCGATGAATTGTTCAAAGCAGTATTGCTTTTGGAGGACGAGGAGGACTGCTATCGTTTCTTCGAAGATATCTGCACGATCAATGAGATCCATGCGATCGCGCAGCGTCTTCAGGTGGCCAAGCTTCTGAGCGAAAGCAGAACCTATAACGAGATCGAATCCATTACCAAGGCTTCGACTGCGACCATCAGCAGGATCAACAAATGTCTGGTCTACGGCGCGGATGGTTATAAGCGGATCCTGGCCAGAATGAAGGAACAGGAAGAAGTCTGAGAAGAGATAAAGCGGGATGGCGGGGCGAAAGCACCGCCATTTGACAATCATGGAACTGTATGTGATCGAGGATTATAAAGAATGGTTTCCTGCCCTGACCGGACAGGAACTGACGGATGCCCTGGTGCTGCAGCTCCTGGTGGAGCATGGACTTCTGGAGGAAAACCAGGAGAGGACCATCATCCGTCTGCCCGGCGGGAAACCGGTGCTTTCCGGAGGCAGTCTTCATTTTTCCGTATCTCACACCGGGTCTGTTTTTGCGTGCGCTGCGTGGGATCAGAACCTGGGACTGGATATCCAGAAGAAGGACGGCCGGGACAGGAGCCGGCTTGCCGGACGGTACTTTACCCGGGCAGAATGCAGGTTCCTGGAGGAGAACGGGCCGGACAGCTTTTATCGTCTGTGGACCAGGAAGGAAGCCTATGCCAAGTACACCGGCCAGGGACTGGCTGCCGTGATCAGCGGAAGTCCCGTGCTGGACCGGCAGGACGTGGAGTTTCTCGATCTTGTGCTGGATGAAGACCTCTATGGTTGTATCTGCATCGGAAAATGACACAGGAGCTGAGAATCATGAAGATTCAGTTTCTCATTGAGAATAAAACAGAAAAAGAAGGGATCCTCGCCCAGCACGGACTTTCGGTCTGGATCGAGGCGGCGGGAAAGAAGATCCTCTTTGACGCAGGCGCCACAGATGCCTTTGCCGCCAACGCCCGGCGGATGCAGGTGGATCTGGCGGAAGCAGATCTGGCAGTGGTCAGCCACGGCCACTATGACCATACCGGAGGCTTTCCGGCCTTTTGCCGGATCAATGGGACCGCGCCGGTATATATCCACAGGAACGCCTTCCGAAAGTCCTATGGTCTGGAGGAAGGGAAACTGGAGGAAGTGACCTGCGGGATCCGCTGGACCGACCAGGAGCTGGAAGACCTGCGGGACCGGCTGGTTTATACAGACGGACCTGTGACCATCACGCCGGACATCGTGATCAGCGGGACGGTGCCCTATGCCGAGGGGACGGTTCCCACGGAGACGTTTTATTATTACGATGATGACGGCCAGCTGACACCGGACGATATGAGCCACGAGCAGATCCTGGTCATCCGGGAATCCAAAGGGATCTATGTTTTCTCCGGCTGCTCCCACAGGGGCGTCATTTCAGCCCTGAAAGCGGCCCGGCAGATCTTTCCCGGGGAGCCTGTGGCGGCCCTGGTGGCCGGCATGCATCTTTATGGCGCCTCCGCGAAGGAAAGAGAACGTGTGATCGCGCAGCTGAAGACGGAAGAGACGTCAAAGATCCTTCCGGTGCACTGCACCGGGATCCGGGCCATCTGCGATCTGAAACAGGCCTTCGGAGATGATTGTCTCATCGGCATGGCGGGGGAAGTGTTCCGTGAATTATGAGGAAGGACTGGATCGGGCGGCAAAATACCTGGCGTACCAGCCCAGGACGCGCCGGCAGCTGGTGGACCATCTGCGCGGACGCGGCGTGAGCGCGGATGACGCTGACCGCATCGCCGATCTGATGGAATCCTATCATCTGCTGGATGATATGGAATATACGAAAATGTACATCGAGTCCCGGCTGGATATGGGCCGGGGCATGAACCGCATACGGCAGGAATTGCGGCAGGCGGGCATCGACGGCAGTATGATCGAGGATGCCCTGTTTGTGATGGAGGATCTGCCGGATGAATATGAGACAGCCAGGATGCAGGCCCGGGAAGCGGTCCGGGGAGAAAACGTCGGGGCGATGGACCACGCGGCCCGGCAGAAACTGATGGCCAGGATCGCCCGCCGGCTGGCAGGCCGGGGTTTCAGCACCGATACGGTTTACCGCGCGGTGCGCGCCGCCCTGGACGAGGCGGCCCGGGACCGGGAGGAAGACTGAGCAGCAAGAATCAGAAATAAAAGAGAAGAGGACGACGGCATGGAGTACAAAAAGAAAGTGATCCGGGTCATCGATCAGTTCTACGTGGACTGTGTCGAGGAATTCAAGGAAGCGGAACTGAAGATCGCCAATGATTCCAAGTTCCGGAAGATCTTTGGCAAGAAGGACTACGCGGGCAACATCGAGATCTTAAGCGAATGCAAGAAGCGGGCCCGCGCCCTGCGTTTCCCCACGGGAGACATCCCCAAGGGAGACGATGCGACTAAGGAACTGATCCGGAACACGGAACATACCATCCGGCAGTTCAACAAGCTCTGCGACGCTTATATCCAGCTGCAGAAAGCCCTGGAGAACAAGTCCAAAGGCGCCTCCGTTTCCTACAAGGAATACATGGAGATCTATCACCGCACCCAGGAGGAGCGGATTGAGATGAACCGGTTCCTGCAGGATCTGGACCTGCTCTACACGGACTACACAGAGGATGAGGGGTATGATGTCTATGAGTTCCTCGATTGACATCCTGATCCTGATCGCGCTGATCATCCTGATCGCGGCAGCTGCGGTGATCCTGGTACGGGTCCTGTCCCGAAGCAGCCAGCAGAAGGAGATGCGGATGCTGCAGCTGCAGCTGCAGGACGAGCTGGACCGGTCCCGGCAGGATACTGTGGATATGATCCAGACCAGCATCCGTCACATGGGAGAAATGATCGCCCGGGAGCAGGCCGATCATTCGGAAGCCCAGAACCGCCGGCTGGCGGAGCTGAACCGGGAGATGAATACGGCCCTGCAGCAGGTCAGCCGCAGCCTGGGCGAGATGCAGTCCCTGGCCTCCGGCGTGGATGATCTGAAGAAAGTGCTTTCCAACGTCAAGACCCGGGGGATCCTGGGAGAGGTGCAGCTGGGCGCCATTCTGGAGGATATCCTGGCGCCGGAGCAGTACGAAGAGAACGTGGCGGTCACCGGCACCAGCGAGCGGGTGGAGTATGCCGTGCGGTTTCCCGGAGACGGGGGCGAGACTGTGTACCTGCCCATCGATTCCAAATTCCCGGCGGACGCCTACATGAATCTGCTGGACGCCTATGAACTGGGCGATCCCAAAGAGATCCGGCTGACCCGGGACATGCTGCGCAGGGCCATCCTGAAAGCGGCCACGGACATCCGCAGGAAATACATCGCGCCGCCCAGGACCTGCGATTTCGGCATCATGTTCCTGCCCTTTGAAGGACTTTATGCCGAGGTTTTGCGGCTGAACGTGACGGACACCCTGATGAACGATCTTCGGGTGACCATCGCGGGGCCCACCACCATGGCGGCCCTCTTAAACAGCTTCCGCATGGGATTCCGCCAGATCGCCCTGTCGGAGCATTCCGCGGAAGTCTGGAATACATTGAACCGGGTCTCTTCGGAATTCGAGAAGTTCGAGGAGACCATAGAACGAACACAGAAACACCTGCAGATGGCGCAGAAAGACCTGGACGATCTGGCCGGACCACGGACCCGCCAGATCCGCAAAGCGCTGTCAGAGCTGGATGAGATCGGGCAGCAGGAGAGGTAAGGACCACAGGATGAGTTTATTTGTCATAGCAGATCTTCATCTTTCTTTTTTCCCGGGCGCGGACAAACCCATGGATGTTTTCGGCCCCCGGTGGTTTGATCATGCCCAAAGGCTGGCCCTGCACTGGAGGGAAATGATCACGGAAGAGGACACGGTGGTCATTCCCGGAGATATCTCCTGGGCCCTGAAGATGGAGGATGCGGTCTTTGATCTGGACTGGGTGGCGCAGCTTCCCGGAAAGAAGATCCTGCTCAAGGGCAATCACGACCTCTGGTGGAGCGGCATCACCCGGCTCAATAAGATGTATGACAATATGACCTTCCTGCAGAATGACTGCGTCAGGACGGAAGGCTGCTATATCTGCGGCACCCGGGGATGGCTCACGCCGGATCATGAAGATTTCACCCAGGCGGACGAAAAGATCTACCGCAGGGAACTGCTGCGGCTGGAGAGTTCCCTGCAGGCCGCGGACAGGATGAGGGAAACCCCGGACCCCATCATCGGATTCCTGCATTATCCGCCGGTCTCCGACCAGAGGCGGTTCTCCGCCTTCCAGCAGCTGTTCGAGGATTACGGGGTGAAGGACGTATATTACGGACATATCCACGGGGAGGACGGCTTCCGCAGCTGCATCAAAGGCGAGCACCACGGGATCCGTTATCATCTGGCTTCCCTGGATTTCCTGAACTGCATTCCGCTTAAGATCAGATAAGGAGTGATGGATATGACAGCAGAGATCAACAGAGCATGTATCATGGTTTTGGACAGTCTTGGCGTGGGCGCGCTGCCGGATGCGGCGGATTACGGCGATGCCGGGACCGATACACTGGGTCACATTCTGGACCGGTATCCTCTGGATATCCCCAATCTGCGCCGTCTGGGCCTGGGGAATCTGGCAGGGGCCGCCGGCGGCCGCCTGCGGGTGGATGAGGAGCATCCTGTGACAGCCCCGGACGCATTTCCGGGCAGGGCCGCTGCAGGTACGGTGACCCTGGACGCGCCAGCCTTTGCATACGGCCGGTTCGCCGAAAGCTCCGCGGGAAAGGATACCATCACGGGGCACTGGGAGATCGCCGGCATCCGGACGGACGTGCCTTTTCTGACCTTCAGCGAGGGATTTCCCCAGGAACTGATGGATCAGTTCGTCCGGGAGACGGGCTACGGGTATCTGGGGAATGTATCCATGTCGGGAACGGAGATCATCGAGCTTCTGGGCCCGGAGCATGAACGCACGGGCAAGCCCATCGTCTACACCTCGGCGGACAGCGTTTTTCAGATCGCAGCCAACACCGACGTGATCCCCCTGGAAGAGCTCTATCGGATCTGCCGGATCAGCAGAAAGCTCCTGGTGGGGCCCTATGCCGTGGGCCGGGTCATCGCCCGTCCCTACATCATCGATGAGAACGGCAAGCGGGTGCGTACATCGGACCGTCATGACTACGCTCTTTCGCCGCCCCAGGATACCCTGCTGGATCAGCTGAAGGAAGACGGACAGGAAGTGTACTGCATCGGCAAGATCAGGGACATTTTCAACGGCAGCGGCGTGACCACTGCCGTGCATACGGAAGACAATGATGACGGCGTGACCAGGACCATCGAGGCCCTGAACAAAGACTTTCACGGACTGATCTTTACCAATCTTGTGGATTTCGATTCAAAATACGGACACCGGCGGGACCCGGAGGGCTACGCCAATGCCATCGAGGCATTTGACAGGAGACTTCCGGAGATCCTGGCGGCCATGCGGGAGGACGACCTTCTGATCCTCTGTTCGGATCACGGCAACGACCCGGTCCACACCGGCTTCAACCACACCCGGGAGCACATCTTCGGGCTGTTCGCCGGCGCGGGGGTGAAGCCGGATACCAATCTGGGCACGGGCAGCAGCTTTGCCGATATCGGCGCCACCGTCATCGACTGTCTGACAGACGGACGCCTGAAGACAGCCATTGGCACCAGCCGGAGAAAGGAGATCCTGGGATGAATACGGTAGAACTCATCACAGCCAAGCGCAACGGCAGGGAGCTGACGGAGGAAGAGATCCGTTATCTGGTCCGGGGATTCACGGAAGGCAGCATCCCGGATTATCAGATGTCCGCCTTTCTGATGGCGGTCTATTTCCGCGGCATGAGCCGGCAGGAGACCATATGGCTCACCCGGGAGATGAAGCTGTCCGGTGATACCGCGGACCTGTCTCAGATCAAGGGCGTCAAGATCGACAAGCACAGCACCGGCGGCGTCGGGGACAAGACCACCCTGATCGTGGGACCGCTGGCGGCGGCCTGCGGCGTGCCCATCGCCAAGATGAGCGGCCGGGGTCTGGGATTCACCGGGGGCACCGTGGATAAGCTGGAATCCATTCCGGGCTTTCAGACGGCTCTGCCGGTGCAGGATTTCTTCGATCAGGTCAATGGCTGCGGCATCGCGGTGATCGGGCAGACTGCCCATATCGCGCCGGCGGACAAGAAGATCTACGCCCTGCGGGACGTGACGGCCACGGTGGAAAACCTGAGCCTGATCACATCCAGCATCATGAGCAAAAAACTGGCTTCCGGCTCGGACGGGATCCTGCTGGACGTCAAGTGCGGCAGCGGCGCTTTCATGAAGACGGAAGAGGATGCCCGGCAGCTGGCGGAGCTCATGGTGGAGATCGGCAAGGCTGACGGGAAGAAGACCATGGCGGTCATCACGGATATGGAGCAGCCCCTCGGCAATGCCATCGGCAATGCCCTGGAGGTCCGGGAGGCCATCGATGTCCTGCGGGGCCAGGGTCCCAGGGATATCACGGAGCTTTCCATTGAACTGGCAGGCCGGATGATCTGGATGGGCGAGCAGGCGGATTCCGCCGAGGAAGGTCTCGCAAAGGCTGGCCGGGCCCTGCGCACCGGCGCCGGACTTGAGAAATTCCGGGAATTCGTGGCCGGTCAGGGCGGAGATCCCGATGTGACGGACAAAAACAGACAGGATGAGCTCCTGCCCGTAAGCCCCTGCACCAGGACGGTCACAGCGCCCCGGGACGGCTATATCTGCAGTATGGATGCCATGGGGATCGGCCTGGCGTCCCAGCATACCGGCGCGGGAAGGCAGACCAAGGAAGACAGCATCGATCACGGCGCGGGGATCCTCCTGCATCATAAGGCCGGAGATCAGGTCAAGGAAGGAGAACCCATCTGTACTCTTTACAGCAGCGATGAGGCGCGTCTGGAAACGGCCGCCGGGGAAGTCCTCCGGTCCGTTCAGATCGGGGATGCGGAGCCGGATCTTTCGCCGCTGATTCGCTGTGTGGTGGAATAGGAAGAGGTATTACAATGGTAATGAGACAAGGAAACAAACCATATCTGTCAGGGAAAGATCCATCTGACGGGGCCGGTGGTATACCCGCCGGCGAAAGACGGCGCAGAAGGCGTTTTTCGGCCGGCTGGAGGGTATTTGCCTCCGCAGTGGTACTCAGCCTCGCCCTGGCCGGCTTTTGCGCCTGTGGAGAGGAAGAAACGGCAGAAGAAGAACCGGAGACCTTCGAGGTGGCCATGATCACCGATGATGTGGGCGTGAAGGACGGTTCCTTTCACGAATCCACATGGAATGCCATCCAGGCCTTCGGCGAGGAAAACGGGATAACCAGCCAGGCGATCCCGTCAGAGAACAGCGAAGAGGCCTATATGGACGCCATCCGGCAGGCCCGGCAGGACGGCGCGAAACTCATCGTCCTGTCCGGCAGTCAGTTCGAGACCATCGCCTATCAGGCCCAGGAAAAGTACAAAGATCTGTACTTCGTGCTGATGGACGGCGTGCCCCGGGATGAGAAATACAACTATGAAACGGCGGGCAACTGCGCCGACGTCCTGTTCGCAGAGGAACAGGCGGGATTTCTGGCCGGCTACGCCGCGGTATCCGAGGGATTTACCAGCATCGGTTTCATGGGCGGAGATAAAGTGCCGCCGGTCAAGCGATACGGATACGGATTCGTTCAGGGCGTTTCCGCCGCGGCCAGAGACAAAGGCATCAGCGGCATCGATCTGAAATATACCTACACCGGGACATTCGAGGCATCGGATGAAATCGAATCTGAAGCATTTGTCTGGTTCGATGAAGGTACAGAAGTGATCTTCGCCTGCGGCGGGTCCATCGGCGAGTCGGTCATGGCAGCGGCAGAAACCGCGGGCGGCAGTGTGATCGGTGTCGACTCGGATCAGAGCGCTCTGTCGGAAACGGTGGTCACCTCGGCCAAGAAAGAAACCGGACGGGCCATCACCGATGTTCTGAAGAATTATAAGCGGAATAATTTCCCGGGCGGATCCATCCTGAATTATTCCGTGGAAAACGATGGCATCGGTCTGGAAATGACCAACAGCCGGCTGACCCTGTTTACCCAGGAAGATTATGATGCGCTGCTGGGCCAGATCCGCAGCGGAGAACGGACCATCGTGAAAGACACGGATAAGAAATCCATCAAATCGCTGGCGGGCGATCAGGTGGAGTTCCATATGGTGAAAGAATGATCGAATCATCACACATCAATAAATAAGTACACGAGTATATATCATATCTACTAAGATCATATCGACTAAGGAGGTTATCGCACTGAGAAATCAGTGAGAGACCTCTTTTTTGTTGATTACGACTATTTTTCTGATTACGACTTGAAGAGGCCGTGTCCTCGCTCGGTCCTCGTCGCGCAGAGTCAGTGGCAGCGACTCACGGCGAGTGGCCCGTCTCGTGAAAGCGCGCAGAATTCTTTGCGCGCCCACGAGACGGTGAACCACGCGCCTCGTTCGTCCCAGCCTGCTGACTCTTGTGCGCTTCT
Organism: uncultured Bacillota bacterium; assembly: GCA_946541435.1. Lineage (GTDB taxonomy): Bacteria > Bacillota > Clostridia > Peptostreptococcales > Anaerovoracaceae > Lentihominibacter. The sequence continues at coordinate 118 of CAMNJK010000049.1, read as the reverse complement.
GCGGAATCCGCGCGGACACGGCCTCTCAGTCGGTTTCGGGAATATATGCATACTGATCTTCAAGTATGAATCCAGATTGATCAGGTGAGATTTTTCATTCAGTTTTATATTGTATCTG
>CAMNJK010000048.1 GCA_946541435.1 uncultured Bacillota bacterium | reverse complement strand
CCGATGCAAAGGCTGGCCTCTTCTCCGGTTTCACGCGGGGAGTTCAGCACCAGGTCCGGGATCTCTGCTTCCAGGCCCTTAAGCAGATGGTTTCTCAGATCCGCAATGGCCCCCATCCTTTCCCGGCGGTCTTCCGCCGCCAGCCGGGCCGCCAGTCCCAGGCCCGCGATGGCCGGGACATTCTCCGTTCCGGAGCGGAAACCGCCTTCCTGTCCGCCGCCATGAAGATACACCGGCAGATGCAGCCCCTTTCTCATGAAGAGAGCGCCGCTGCCCTTGGGCCCGTGGATCTTATGCCCGCTGACGGCGATCAGATCCGCCTCCCGGGGCAGCCGGATCTTGCCGAAGCCCTGCACGGCGTCGCAGTGCAGAAGAGCCGGCGCGTGTTTTCGCGCCATGATCTCCGACAGCTCCCGGATGGGCATGATGGTCCCGGTCTCGTTGTTGACCTGCATCATGCTCACCAGGATGGTATTTTCATCGATGGCGTCCTCTGCCGCCTGCAGATCCGGCATACAGGCGCGGTCCACACCGATGCGGACCACGTCATAGCCTTCCTCCTCCAGGGCCCGGAGGGTCTCCAGCACCGCCGGATGCTCCACCTGGGTGGTGACGATGCGTTTCCCCCGGCGCCGGCCAGCTTTTGCAGCCCCGAAGAGGGCTGTATTGTCCGATTCGGTGCCGCCGGAGGTGAAGACGATCCGGTCTTCCGGCCGTCCTGCCGCCTTTTCCAGCTGTTTTCTCGCTTCCTTCAGCAGCTTCTCGGCGTTCATTCCCATCCGATGCAGTGAGGACGGATTGCCGAAGTTCTCCGTCATGCAGCTGATCATCAGATCCGTGACGCGGCTGTCCTGTTTCGTTGTTGCGCTGTTGTCAAGATAGATCATTTTGTTCCGGTATCCTTACGCCAGAAAAACCGCCACGATCCGCGCAACGGTTTTTGCTGTGATTTTCTTTTGGTTTCGTATTGTCTTCTGCGGCGCCCGGCGCCGCGGCGCTGAGCTGTCGCTCCTGCTATTTCGCGTAGTCGATCGCTCTGGTCTCCCGAACGACGTTGACCTTGATCTGTCCCGGATACTCCAGCTCGGATTCGATCTTCTTGGAGATGTCTCTGGCCAGAAGCGCGATGGCGTCATCACCCACCTCATCCGGCTTGGCGATGATACGGATCTCTCTGCCGGCCTGGATGGCGTAGGATGTTTCCACGCCCTCCGTGGTGTTGGCGATCTCTTCCAGCTTCTGAAGACGCTTGATGTAGGACTCCAGGGTCTCTCTTCTGGCGCCCGGTCTTGCCGCCGAAAGGGCGTCCGCCGCCGCGATGAGCACTGCCTCGATGGACTTGGGCTCATAATCGCCGTGGTGGGCTGCCATGCCGTTGATGACCGCGTCGGATTCCTTGTACTTCTTCAGGACTTCGATGCCGATATCCACATGGGTACCCTCTCTCTCGTGGTCCAGGGCCTTGCCGATATCATGCAGCAGGCCGGCTCTCTTGGCCAGGGTCACATCCAGTCCCAGCTCCCCTGCCATGAGTCCTGCCAGCAGAGCCACCTCCACGGAATGCTTCAGCACGTTCTGTCCGTAGGATGTTCTGTACTTCAGTCTGCCCAGCAGCTTGACCAGCTCCGGATGGAGGTTGTGGATGCCCACCTCGAAGGTGGCCTGCTCGCCCTCCTCCTTGATGATGGCGTTGACTTCCCTTTCGGATTTGTGGACCATCTCCTCGATCCTTGCCGGATGGATCCTGCCGTCCACGATCAGCTTCTCCAGGGCCAGTCTGGCCACTTCTCTTCTCACCGGGTCGAATCCGGAGAGGATCACTGCTTCCGGGGTATCGTCGATGATCAGATCGATGCCGGTGGCATTTTCGATGGCACGGATGTTTCTGCCTTCACGGCCGATGATCCGTCCCTTCATTTCATCATTGGGCAGGGGCACCACGGAGACGGTGGATTCCGCCACGTGATCCGCTGCGCAGCGCTGGATGGCGCCGGTGATGATCTCCTTCGCCTTCTTCTCCGCGTCTTCTCTGGCCTTGTTCTCGATCTCCTTATAGAGAAGGGCCGCGTCACTTCTGGCTTCCTTTTCGACCTTCTCCAGGATGATCTCCCGCGCCTGGTCGATGGTATAGCCGGAGATCTTCTCCAGTTCCTCCAGTTCCTGCTTCAAAACCCGCTCGGTCTCCTGCAGTTTCTTAGCGATATTTTTTTCTTTGTTTGTAATGTTTTCTTCTTTTTTTTCGATATTTTCCAGTTTCCTGTCGATCGACTCTTCCTTCTGGATCAGCCGACGCTCTGATTTCTGAATCTCATTTCTGCGTTCGCGGATCTCCTTCTCCGCGTCGTTTCTCTGCCTGTGTGCTTCCTCCTTGGCCTCAAGGACCATTTCTTTTCTGATGGTTTCCGCTCTGTTCTCGGCATCCAGGATCAGGTTGCGGGCCTTTGTCTCCGCATTCCCGATGGTCTTCTCGCCGATGGATTTTCTTAATATATATCCAACCAGTACACCTATGGCAAGCGCAACCACCCCGATAATGATCGGGATTACTACCGTCATGCTGCTATTTCCTCCTTTTGTCTCTCCTCCTGACACTGCGGTCAGTTCTTCAGCTTCTATATTTTCAGCTTCTGTATTGTCAATGATTTGCTATGAAACTTGAAAAATATATATAAAAGTATAAAAACATACACAGTTATTATATGGTAATTTTATTGTCCAGTCAATGTATCAGCAAAAAATGGTAAAGAAAAGGAGCTCTGATTTCGAGCTCCCGGACAGTTCTGATATGAAAAAAGTATTTTAAAAGGCCGGCTGTGCATCCTGCGAGATGATACGGTCTGCGATCTGCTGCAGCAGCTGATGCAGAGGCGTCCCGGTCTGTGTCGCCACAGGCACGCCGCGGTTGGTGGAGATCCGGATGTTCTTGTCCATGCGGATGAATCCCGCGATGGGGGTGGTGGTGTTATTGACGATGGACATCATATCCGGAACGATCCCCTCCTGGATCAGATCCACATCCACTTTGTTGACCACCATCCAGCTGTCCCGCATGCCGTGATCCAGCAGCCAGGAAGCCAGGGTATCCGCATCCCTGAGAGACGCGATCTCCGGTTCCGTCACGATGATGGCCTGCTCCGCCGCGCCCACGGATGCCTCCAGCGGTTCCCCGATCCCGGCGCCGCAGTCAATGATGATGTAGTCAAAGTACCTCTCCAGAATATCGCACAGGGCCTGCATATGACGGGCGGTGATCCTCCGCTCATCCTTTCGGGGCGAAGCTGCGATAAAATACAGATTGTCGAATCCCCGGACCTTCAGCAGGGCTTTGTTCAGCTTGCAGATGCCGGTCAGCACGTCCATGATATTGAACACCACCCGGTTCTCCATGCCAAGATAAAGGTCCATATTCCGCATCCCAAGGTCCATATCGATCAGGGCGACACGCTTGCCTTCTGCCGACAGAAGCGCGCCAAAATTAACGGCAAACATGGTTTTGCCGGTCCCGCCTTTTCCCGATGCGATCAAAAAAACCTTGCTCATTGGATCTTCCGGAGTCAGCCCGCGAAAGCCTTCACGGACCCCAATAGTAACGTACCCTAATATTTTGCATATTTTTGGGCGGTTCGTCAAGGGCAATTTTCCTTTGGCATCAGGACATTTCCTTCTTTTGGTCCCCGGGTCAGACCCGGATCCCGAAGTCGGCCCCTTCTTTCTTCATGCTGACATAGACACCGTCACCGATGATGATGTGATCCAGCACAGGGATCCCCAGGAGTTTTCCCGCCTCCACCAGACGTTCCGTGGTGGCCCGGTCTTCCCTGCTGGGGGTGGGATCGCCGCTGGGATGATTGTGCAGGAAGATCACCGCGCTGGCATTGCGGCGGATGGCTGCGATGAACACTTCTCTGGGTTCCGCCACAGCGGATGAAATGTCCCCCACAGAAACCTCTGTCTCTTCGATGATGTCCCCGCGGGCATTCAGCAGGATGCAGAGAAAATGTTCCTTTCTGTGATACCGCATGATCTCCATATAGATCTGGGCGATCTCCTCCGGCGATCCCACCTGTCCGAACCTTCGGATGCGCGAGGCCGCGATCCTCCGTCCCAGTTCCGCGGCCGCAAGGATGGTACAGATCTTGGCATCTCCCATGCCCGCCGGCCGGCGAAGCTCCTCCGGAGAGCAATCCGACAGAAAGCGGATCCCGTCAGGATCCAGAGACAGGATCTCCCCCGCCAGATCCATGGCTGTCTTGGTTCTGGTCCCGGTGCCCAGCAGGACCGCCAGGATCTCTGTATTGGACAGACTTCCCACCCCTTCACGCAGCAGTTTCTCCCTGGGCTTCTCCCAGGCCGGCAGTTCTCTCAGTTTCATGATGATTCTCCTTTCCCGATTCCCGATCTATTTATATGGTATATATTACCATATTTGAGATTTGTTTCAAGGCCTTTGTGGTCTTTTCCGGCAATCAAAACGCCGGTGTTTTTGCCCAGTTTGACAAAAAACACCGGCGTTGCTTCTCTTACCTGCCTTTGGGAAATCCGCTCCCCTATTCGCCGCGGACGATCTTGAGCACGGCCTCCACCACCTGGTCGATCTCCATGCCGGTGGTGTCCAGCTCCACTGCGTCCTCAGCCTTCCGCAGGGGGTTGAGCTGGCGGGTCATGTCATTGTGATCACGCTGGCGGATATCCTCCAGCACATCCTCAAAGCTCTGATCCTCGCCCTTCTCCTGCAGCTCAAGGAAGCGGCGTCTTGCCCGTTCCTCCGCAGATGCGGTCAGGTAGATCTTGTATTCCGCGTCCTTCAGTACGTTGGTGCCGATATCCCGGCCGTCCATGATCACGCTCTTGCGCATGCCCATGCCCCGCTGGATCTCCACCAGCTTCTGACGCACTGCCGGGATCTGAGAACACACGGATGCCATCATGGACATCTCCGGGGTGCGGATCAGGTCATTGACCACCTGCTCATCCAGATAGATGTCGCCGCCGCGAAAATCGATCCGGGTGGCATCCAGCATGGTCTGGACCGCGGACAGATCCTCCGGATCGATCCCTTCCTTTTTCATTTTGTATCCGATGGCCCGGTACATGGCCCCGGTATCGATATAATCGATGTCCAGCGCTCTTGCAACCGACTTGGCAATGGTGCTCTTGCCGGCGCCGCTGGGTCCATCGATAGCTATTCTGTAGATTTCATTCATCATTGTTCCTCAGGGTCACTGTCCTTTCTTCTGGGTCAGGAGTTTCTCCACTTCCTGGACGAAGGTATTGATGTCCGTGAACTGACGATAGACAGACGCGAATCTGACATAGGCAACCTCATCCAGCTCCCGCAGACGTTCCATGACCAGCTCGCCGATGAAGGTGGACTCGACTTCTTTTTCCATCATGTTATTGAGGCCGCGCTCGATATCGTTGACGATCTTTTCGATATCGTCAATGGAAACCGGCCGCTTCTCGCAGGCGCGGATGATGCCGTTCATCAGTTTGTTCCGGTCGAAGGCCTGGCGGCTGCCGTCTTTCTTGACCACCATGAGGATCATTTCCTCCACCTTCTCGTATGTGGTGAACCGCCGTCCGCAGGCTTCGCACTCCCGGCGTCTGCGGATGGCCTTGCCGTCCTCGGTATGTCTGGAATCGATGACCTTGCTGTCTTCATTTTCACAGTACGGACATTTCATAGTTTTCTTCCTCCCGGATGAAGCAGGCTGCCGCCTGCAGTCTGATATATCCCAATCCACCTGGTTTCTATTCTACTATATCTTGTGGTTTTTGCCAAGAGAAAAGAGCAGCGGCCCAAAAGCCGCTGCCCTTAATGTTCTGTCTTTTTCGTCGGGTTATCTTACGTGGAAGCTCAGGTTCTCCTTGTACTCTCCGGAATCCAGTCTCCGGAAGAAGTCCTTGGTCTCCATGGCTACGACGCCGCTCAGGACCACCAGGGCGACCAGGTTCGGCGCTGCCATCAGGCCATTGAAGATATCCGCAATGGTCCATACCTGGCTCAGGGTCAGGAAGGGTCCGATCAGTACCGCCAGGATGTAGATCCAGCGATAGACCTGTACTGCAGCCTTGCTGCCGTTGGTCAGATAATCGAAGCAGCGCTCTGCGTAGTAATCCCAGCCCAGGATCGTGGTGAACGCGAAGAAGGACAGGGCCGCCATGACGACGAATGCGCCTGCGGCATGAGACCAGGGCAGGCCCATGCCGAATGCCAGCTGTGTCAGAGCCGCGCCATCATAGACTGGGTCTCCGCCTTCTATGATGCCTGCAGCGATGTTGGCTTCGTTTGCTGCATCATACGCGCCGGATACCATCAGTGTCAGACCGGTCATGGTACAGATGCAGATGGTGTCGATGAATGTACCGGTCATGGTTACCAGACCCTGACGTACGCATTCATTGGTCTGGGCAGCAGCAGCAGCGATCGGCGCGGAGCCAAGGCCCGCTTCGTTGGAGAAGATACCTCTCGCAACACCCTTCTGCAGGGCGATGAACATGGTTCCCACCACGCCGCCGGTGACCGCCTTGGGCGCGAATGCCGCGGTGATGATCTGACCCACTGCATGAGGAACATCCGCGATATGATAGAAGATGATGCAGAGACATACGATGACGTAGGCGATGGCCATAAAGGGAACGACGACGGTCGTTACGGACGCGATCCTCTTGATGCCGCCGATGATGACCAGGGCGGACAGACCCGCGACGACGATGGCCGTGACGATAACAGACATGGAGTATGTTCCGCCGAACATATTGACCATGTGCGCGTCATTGGGGTCAAAGAAGGAATGTGCCGCGTTGGCGATGCCGTTGACCTGTGTGATGGTACCGATGCCCAGAGCGCCGGCCAGCGCGCCGAACAGGGCGAAGAGCTTGCCCAGCCATTTCCAGTTATGGCCGGTCTTCTCGTGCATACCCCTTTCAATATAGTAGAAGGGTCCGCCCAGGAAGGTACCGTCTTCCTTCTGTACTCTGTATTTGATGGCCAGAAGACCTTCCGCGTACTTGGTGGCCATTCCCAGGCACGCCGCAATGATCATCCAGAACAGTGCGCCCGGTCCGCCGGCAACTACCGCGGTCGCAACACCGACGATATTACCGGTACCGATGGTCGCGGACAGCGCTGTGGCCAGCGCGCCGAAACTGGTGACTTCACCGGTGCCGCCTTCTTCATTGTGCACCATGTACTTGAGGGCCTTGCCCAGTTTACGGAACTGAAGCACTTTCAGTCTGCAGGTCAACAGAATACCTGCACCCATGATCAGGACGATGAGGGGGATTCCCCATACGATCCCGTCAACTGTGTCAAGAAATTGCGTGATCATTTTGACCTCTCCTTTTTTAAAAATGATAATGATGAATAATAATGAAAAAAGTCGATAATAGACCCCTATTAACGACTTTCCCCGGAGAGTATGAAAGTATATCAACGCACTACTCACTCTGTCCTTTTGCCTGAGAGATTACCGCGTTCCGGTCCGGTTATGCGATGCTTCGCGTAAGACGGATCGTGGCGTACACCTTCGGCGCTCCGTAGAGACTCTCCAGAGAATCGTAGTTCATATGTCTGCCGGAAAGGATTCCCGGACAGGGCGTACAAACTTACAACTCGATATTACCACAATATGCCATTCATTTCAACAAAAACGCCCTATAATATATTGTATACATAGGGCGTTCTGTTTCGTTCAAGTTTTTGTTTGTCGATCCGCTTATTGCGATCCGCTCGATCCGCTTATTTCTTCGGCGCCTTTACCTTGGCGTTCTCCAGCAGGAAATCCTGGACCTTTTCATAGAGCAGCTCGATGTGCGCATACTGCTCCATATCACGTCCGGTGTAGGATTTCACCGTTTCCTCGGTGTAACCCTGACCCTCCAGATCTGAGATCAGCTTTTCCTTTTCCTCGTCTGTATATTCCAGGCCTTCCTTGTCCGCGATATACTCCACCAGCAGTTCCTGCTTGATCAGGGTCTTGACGCTGTCTTCGATGATGGAGTCGAAGGATTCCTCATCCTCAGCGCCATAGTACTGCTTCAGCACATCCGCGCGTTCCATACCTGCCTGTTCCGCCATGGTATCCACCTGGGCGCTGAACACTTCCTTGTAGGCAGCCATCTCTGTTTCGGGATACTTTGTGACCTTTGTTGAATCCAGAACATCCGACCACAGGGACATCTTCTGCTCATTCTTTGCCTGTTCTTCCTTGCTGTCGTAGATCTCCTTCTTCAGAGATTCTTCATATTCTTCCTTGGTCTTGTAATCCGTGTTGGCCTTGACGAAATCCTCGGTGTATTCCGGTTTCTTCGGTCTTGTGGCGGAATTGATCTTCACGGTGAATACGACATCCTTGCCGGCCACTTCTTTTCCGGAATAGTCCTTGGGGAAAGTCAGGTTCAGTTTCACTTCGTCCCCGATTTTTTTTCCGATCAGTCCGTCTTCAAATCCGTCGATGAATGATCCGCTGCCCAGCACCAGATCAAAGCCTTCCTGTGAACCGCCTTCGAATTCTTTGCCGTCGATCTCGCCGGAATAATCGATATTGGCAGTGTCACCGTCCTCCAGCTCTGCGTCATCCGGCAGAGGATCGTTCTGCGTCGCTTTCTCCAGCGCCTCGTTCACCTTGTCCTGGATCTCCTGCTCGCTGACCTTGATCTTGTATCCGTCCACTTCCAGACCCTTGTATTCTCCAACGGTCAGATAGTCATCCAGATTCAGGCCTTTGTACTGCATGTCGCTGCTGTCGCCGCAGGCGGAAAGTCCCAGGGACAGTACCACGCCCAGCGCCAGCATCATGATCGTCAGTATTGTTCTGCGTTTCATTTTGTCTCCTTAAAAAATCTGCTTCGGTATAATTTCCGGTAATATCATACCACAAAAGTATGTACATTTTGTGTGCAAAAGCAGGCCGGTCCCTGTTTTTTTAGCCGCATCCTATTCCAAAGGCAGGACGATCCTGTTCCCGCTTTCCCGCGCTCCCTGGCGGCGGTGGGTTTCCAGGATCTCCCGGATCCGTTCATTGATCTGGGAAACCTCCGCCTGGAATTCCGTGGCAGAGACCCGGAAGGCATCGTTGCCCAGGATGATCATCTGCTCCAGGCGGTCCGATGTGGCGACCCGCACATGGTACTTCTTTTTCTTCATCTCATACGTGGCCCGCTCGATGTAGGTGTCCGCGGTCTCGGCCTCGGCGGTGAATACCACGGTGACGCCGCCCTGCTTCTCCATATGCTCCTTGCCGCCCTTGACCCGGTAGGCGTCAAACACCACCATGGTCTCGCACTGCCGGAATCCCTGATAATTGGAAAGGATATCGATCAGCGCCTCCCGGGCCGCGTCGATGCTGATCTTTGACAGTTCCCGCAGTTCGTCCCAGGCAAAAATGATGTTGTATCCGTCCACCAGCAGGTATTCCTGCAGGACCTCCGCCGGTTTTGTCTTCTGCCGC
>CAMNJK010000047.1 GCA_946541435.1 uncultured Bacillota bacterium | reverse complement strand
CTGATCCAGGCCAGGAATTCCGGATTCGATCACGTGGAGCTCAGGAAGATCCTGCGGAAGCCATATTTCGTTCCGGAAACGAAGAACATCGACTCCCTGTTTGTGGAGCTGCAGAAGACCAAGCAGCATATCGCCATCCTGATCGATGAATACGGCGGATTCTCCGGCATCGTCACCATGGAGGATATCATCGAAGAAGTCATGGGCGATATCGATGATGAATACGACGAGGATGAGCCGGAGATCAGGCAGATCACAGCCGACACCTGGGAACTGGACGGGAGCATGGATCTGGATGACATCGACGAAGAACTGGGCATCGATCTGGAATCCGAAAGCAGCGAGACCATCGGCGGATTCCTGCTGGACATCCTGGGCGAGATCCCGGATGAGGACGATCTGGACCAGCCCATTCCCTTTGACAATTTCGTATTCACGATCAAATCCGTGAAGGACCGCCGGATCGAGAAGGTAATGCTGAGGATCCTGCCCGAAACGCAGGACAATGAATCTGAAGAGTGAGGTTGAGACGTGAGGGAAAAAGAGATCATAGGAATCAGGATGATCACAGCGGTCTGCATCGTGCTGGCCTGCCTGTTTTCGCTGGCGGCCTGCAGCTCGCTGCCGGATCCCAACCCCGTCCTGCCCCAGCTGGAAGAAGAACAGGCCGGGGATCAGGAGGAGGATCCCGTCAGCCATACAGTTCTGGAGGAATATCTTTCCCGCATCGCCAACGATGGCTACATGGCCTATACCATCAGCGCCAAAGAATTCGGTACCGTGGCGCCCGACGGCATGGATTCATCCAATTATGTTGCCCCCCTCCTGAAAGACGTGGTTTACGAAGAGGCGGTGGTGACCCGGATCCCGAAGGGGCAGGTCCTGACGCTGGAGTTCCCGGAGGATGATGTGCACTTTGACTTCTTCTTCGCGGACGGTCAGCAGAACCTGATCCGGCAGGTCCGGGCAGGGGAGGAAGTGTTCTATCAGGCGAATTTCAAGGATCCTTCCCGCAAGGCTGCGGAGCTCATGAACGACTGGTACCAAGCGCTGGGAGAGATCGCGCCGTGACCCGCGCAGCCCGAAAACATATCTGAGATATGGCAACAGGGACTTATGACCATCCGGCAGCGTTCAATTGCGTGCCGGATGTTTTTCTGTTATACTATTAGAGTTAAAGATTCGACAGATCGGGACACCGGGTTCCGGTGTCCGGGAGAAGAATAGATGAGTGAAAAATACGTTTTTTCAGATGAGGTCGTGGCGGTCTGCGCAGTGAACGCGACCCTCAAGACCGAAGGCGTCTACGGCATGGCCGGGGGCGCGCTGGACGCGGTCTCCAGAAACCTGCTCAGGCGGGAGAACGCGGCCATGGGCACCAGGGTCAGCCGCAGCGACGACGAAACCGCCGTGGATGTTTCCGTGATCGTGGATTACGGGTGCAACATCCCCTCGGTCGCCTGGGACATCCAGGAGAATGTGAGAAACGAGCTGAAGGACATGATCGAGATCGATGTCAGCGCCGTGAACATTCATGTCCAGGGCGTACAGATGAAAGATGATGCCGATAGAGCATCCGGTGTACAGGAGGACACTCTGAAATGACAAGAAATGATGCCAGGGAAATCATGATGCAGATCCTGTACGAGATGGAGGCATCCGACGAGATGAACGAGGAGACTGCAGATCGGCTGGCGCAGGAACGTCTTGCGGGCAATCATATTGAACGCGGGCAGAAGCTGCTTGGACAGATCATCCGGTCTCTGGATGAGATCGACGGCCGGATCAACGCCTGCAGCACCCGGTGGAAAACCACAAGGATGCCCAAGGTGGATCTTGCCATCATGCGTCTCGCCGTAGGGGAAATGCTGTTTGCAGAGGACATCCCCGATGCAGTCGTGATCAATGAAGCCATCGATCTGGGCAAGAAGTTCAGTACGGCGGAATCATCCAGGTTCATTCATGGGGTGCTGGGGGCAGCAGCCAGGAAGGGAACTTCATGACAGCAGACAGATGTGTCCTTGGAGTCGATACAAGCAATTACAAGACATCCATCGCACTTTTGAACGACGAGGACATTCTATTCGACATCCGGAGATTTCTGGATGTGAAACAGGGAGAACGAGGGCTCAGGCAATCTGACGCTCTCTTTCAGCATGTAAAGAATCTGCCGGAGCTTTTTGACGAGGCTTCTGAGGAGGCAGGGTTTGATCTGAGCAGATCCATCGCTGCCGTTTCCTATTCCTCCAAGCCGCGGCCGGCGGAAGGATCCTATATGCCGTGTTTTCTGGCAGGAGAAAGCTTTGCCCGGTCACTGGCGGCGGTACTGGATGTCCCGGTGATAGGATTCTCTCACCAGGAGGGCCACATCCAGGCCATCAAATCCTATACGGAAATGGCGGACATGGATGAGTTCCTGGCCTGTCATTTCAGCGGAGGTACCTGTGAAGTGCTGCACATCAGGAACCGCGCCTATGACCCGTATCATCTGATCCGCGGAGACGGATTCCAGTGGGTCCATGGAGAAGGGGCGTTCTACGATGTGGATATCATCGGCGGATCCAAAGACATCTCCTTTGGCCAGGTGCTGGACCGCGCCGGCGTGGCGCTGGGATTCTCCTTCCCGTCCGGCAGACAGATGGACGACATCGCCATGAAGACCCGGCGTTCCAGCAGCATGCTGACGCCCATCAAGGTCATCGACGGCCAGATCAATCTGTCCGGGATCGATACACAGATCAAAAATAAGATCCAGAGTCTGTCCATGTCCAGATCCGTCATGAACGTGGACGACCAGATCCGGGATGAACTGATCCGCGAGATCTTCATCCGGATCTCCGACTGCCTGGCGGAACTGCTGCGGCAGGCCAGCCGAAGGTCAGGCCTCCAGGACATCATCATGTCCGGCGGCGTATCCTCCAGCCGCTTCATCCGCTCCTATGTGAGCGATCAGCTGGAGGAGGAGGGCATCATCGTCTACTTTGATGACAATGAGAACGATCTTGCCACAGACAACGCGGTGGGAACGGCCCTGCTGGGAGGCAAACTGATATGGACCTGACTCCCATCCGCGTCGGACAACTGAATCAGTATATCGGACGTGTCCTGCGGATGGATCCGCTGCTGTCTGACATCGCCCTGATCGGCGAGGTGTCCAATCTGAAGTTTCATCATTCGGGACACATCTATTTTTCCCTGAAGGATGACAGCTCCAGGATCAGCTGCTTCCTGCCGGAACGGATCGCCCGCCAGATCACATGCCCCCTGGAAGAAGGGGCCGAAGTGATCGCTTCCGGTTACATCGCGGTATTTGAGCGGGGCGGGACCTATTCACTGAACGTGACGGACCTTCGGGCCGGCGGGAAAGGCGAGCTGGCCATCCGATTCGAACAGCTGAAGGCGAAGCTGTCCGCAGAGGGCCTGTTCGATCCCGCCCATAAGAAGCCGCTGCCGGCATTTCCACGGAAAGTGGCAGTGGTCACTTCGCCCACCGGCGCAGCGGTCCGGGACATCCTGAAGATCATACAGAGCAAGAATGACGTGACCAGCGTCCTGATCTGTCCGGTGCTGGTCCAGGGGCCGGCGGCCGCCCGGGATATCGCCGCCGCCATCGATGAGCTGAATGAGATGCATCCGGAGGTGGATGTGATCATTGCCGGACGCGGGGGCGGCTCCCAGGAAGAGCTGTGGGCCTTCAACGAAGAGGCCGTAGCCAGGAGCATCTATCGGTCGCGGATCCCGGTGATCTCCGCAGTGGGGCACGAAACGGATTTCACCATCGCGGATTTTGTGGCTGACCTGAGGGCGGAGACACCTACGGCTGCCGCAGACCGGGCGGTGCCCGATACCCGGCAGCTGCGCGACCAGCTGGACCGGTCCGCCGCGGATCTCAGAAATGATCTCCAACGTCATCTTGCCCTGGCCAAGCAGCGGCTGCAGGCCCTTGACCCGGCAGCTTTCGCCGCAGGCATCCGTACCCGGATCGAGTACGAACAGATGCATCTGGACCGTCTGGCCGATGATATGACAGGCATCCTGAAGATGCGTGTTTCGGAGAATGCCAGGAGGATCGACCTGCTGCGGCAGGTGATCGAAGGCGCCAGTCCCTATGCCATTCTCGACCGGGGCTACGCCATGGTCACGGGGGCGGACGGCAGGGCGGTACGGAACGCTGCCGAACTGTCACCGGGAGACACCGTCGATCTGCGTATGGCCGGCGGCACGGCCGCGGCCAGGATCACGGAGATCACCGATATCGAGGAGAAAGCTTAGATCCGGAGGGGAGGATCCGCATGAGCAAAAAGAAACCAACGTTTGAAGAGTCACTGAAGAAACTTGAAACTGCCTCCGAGAAGATCCGCGCGCAGGATGTCCCTCTGGAGGAAGCGATCAAAAGTTATAAAGAAGGCCTGAAGGCTTATGAAGAATGCCGGTCCATCCTGGACGAAGCAGTCCAGGAGATCGAGACCCTGACCCGTTGAGGTGGTACCATGAACGATTATTCATTTGATGATTATAAACGTTATCTTGAGGAGCATCTCGCAGACCTGCTCCCGGACATCGACCCCAAGAGCATCACGCTGTACGAAGCCATGAAATACAGTCTGCAGGCCGGCGGGAAACGGATCCGACCGGTGCTCCTTCTGGCAGCCTGTGACTTCTGCGGCGGCAGGATCGAAGAGGCGCTGCCCTATGCATGCGCCATCGAGTACATCCATACCTACACACTGATCCATGATGATCTTCCCTGTATGGATGATGATGATCTCCGCCGGGGCGTGCCCACCAATCACAAGGTCTACGGCGAAGCGGTGGCAACGCTGGCAGGGGACGGCCTTCAGTCAGCCGCCTATGAGATCATGCAGCGGGATACACTGCTCTATCTGGATGACCCGGAGGCTTTGAAGAAGCGGATCCGCGCCGCCTATGAGATCACAAAAGGCTGCGGCTGCCGCGGTGTGGTCGCGGGGCAGATCGCGGACATCGAAGCAGAAGACCGCAGCTGTTCCCAGGAGATGCTGGACTTCATTCATGTGAACAAAACTGCGGCAATGATCGTGGCTGCGGTCCGCGCCGGCGCCCGGATGGGGAACCCCGACCCGGACATGCTGGAGAATCTGACGGTCTATGCCGAGAATCTGGGACTGGCCTTCCAGATCCGGGATGACATCCTGGATGTGATCGGAGACGAGGCGGAACTGGGCAAGAAGACCGGACACGACAGCGAGACGCTGAAAGCCACCTATCCGGCCCTCTATGGCCTTGAGGCTTCCATGGACCGGCTGAAGGACCTGACAGAGAAAGCCATCGGCGCCCTGGCAGGATATTATGATAACGCGGAACTGTTCACGGATCTGGCCAGACAGCTGGAAGTCCGCGGGAAATGATGCCCGGGAAATGACGAATGAACAGACTTCAATAAAGGTACGACATATGAGCGATTATTTCTTACATCATGATTTTCCGGCGGACCTGCGGGAAATGGATTTCGACGAACTGGATCTTCTTTCTTATGAGATCCGGGATTTTCTGGTGTCTTCCGTAGCGAAGAACGGCGGCCATCTGGCGTCCAGCCTGGGCGTGGTGGAACTGGCCATCGCCCTGCACCGCGTATTCGATACGCCCCGGGACAAGCTGATCTGGGATGTGGGGCATCAGTCCTATGTCCACAAGATCCTGACCGGCCGGGCAGGAGAATTCGAACATCTCCGGCAGATGGGCGGCCTCAGCGGTTTTCCCAAACGCTGCGAAAGTGAATATGATGTGTTTGACACGGGCCACAGCAGCACGTCCATCGGACTGGGGCTGGGCATGGCCTGCGCCAGAGATCAGGCAAAAGAGGATTACCGGGTGGTATCCGTCATCGGCGACGGAGCCCTCACCGGCGGCGGCGCATTTGAAGCGCTGAACCATGCGGGACATCTGGGCACGGACCTCATCGTGGTCCTCAACGACAACGGCATGTCCATCTCCCCCAACATCGGCGGTCTTTCCAGGCATCTGATCCGCCTCAGCGGCACCGCCGGCTACAATAACATGAAGCACCGCATCAAGCACGGTGTATCCAGAGTCCCCCTCATCGGCGAAGAGATCGTCTCCGGCATCCAGGCGGCCAAGGAGAAGATCAAGTACTCCGTGATCGAGGACGGAGTGATCTTTGAGGAGCTGGGCTTCAAATATCTGGGGCCTGTGGACGGCCACAACATCAGGGAACTCTGTCAGGCGCTGGAGAACGCGAAAAGCATCCGCGGCCCGGTGCTGATCCACGCCCTGACCAGAAAAGGCAGGGGCTATTCCCTGGCGGAGGAGAACCCCGGCAAGTTCCACGGCATCGGGCCTTTCGATCCGGATACGGGGGAACTGACTTCTCCAAAGGCTGGCCGGACCT
This sequence comes from uncultured Bacillota bacterium, assembly GCA_946541435.1. Lineage (GTDB taxonomy): Bacteria > Bacillota > Clostridia > Peptostreptococcales > Anaerovoracaceae > Lentihominibacter. The sequence goes on along the minus strand of CAMNJK010000047.1, from coordinate 3,255 downwards.
GGTCCGGGGTCTTCGGGGAGAAGATGGTCCGGATGGCATTTCAGGATCCGGCCATCACCTGCATCAGCGCGGCCATGATCGAAGGCACCGGACTGGAGCAGTTCAGAAGAACATTCCCGAACCGGATCTATGACACCGGCATCACGGAAGGACACGCCGTGACCTTCGCCGCAGGACTGGCGGCAGGGGGGATGCGGCCCTATGTGGCGGTGTATTCCACATTCCTGCAGCGGGCCTATGACCAGATCATGGAGGATGTCTGCCTGCAGAGTCTCCCGGTGGTCTTCTGCCTTGACCGGGCAGGCATCGTGGGCGCCGACGGCGAGACCCATCACGGGATCTACGACATTTCATATCTCCGTTCCATGCCGGGCATGACCATCCTGGCGCCGGCCACCGCAGGGCAGCTGGAGGAGATGCTGGAATACAGCCGGGAATGCGACGGGCCCTGCGCCATCCGTTACCCCCGGGGGGAAGCGGCGCAGGAACCTGACCTGCCTGAATTCATACCCGGCCGGGCCCAGCGTCTCCGGGAAGGCGGGGATGTGGACATCTGGGCTGCGGGCCACATGTTGTCCCACGCCCTGGAGGCGGCTGATCTGCTTCTGGAACAGGGCATCCATGCGGGCGTTGTGAACATGGCGTCTCTCCAGCCTTTGGATGAGGAACAGCTGGAGGAGGCAGCCGCAGATCATTCCCTGATCGTGACCCTGGAGGACAATGTGATGTCCGGCGGGATCGGAGAAGCCATCGACGGGAAACTGGCGGATGCGGATGTCCGGGTGGTCAATCTGGGATGGCCGGACTGCTTCGTGCCCCACGGGACCCAGAAGCAGCTCTATCAGAAATACGGACTGGACGGGGCGTCTGTGGCAGACAGGATCGCCCGGGAGATCGGGAAGAAAGGGGGCTGCTGATCCATTGAAGGAAAGACTTGATGTACTGGCGACGGAAGCCGGCCTCTTTGATTCCAGAGAGAAGGCCAAGGCAGCCATCATGGCAGGGATCGTTCTGGTGGACGGTCAGCTCATGGATAAACCGGGCACTAAGATCGACGCGGAAGCCGAGATCACACTGAAGCAGGCGGCATGCCCCTATGTGAGCCGGGGCGGTCTCAAGCTGGAGAAGGCCATGGCCAGTTTCGGCCTGGACCTTACGGGGGTGAAGGCCGTGGATATCGGCGCTTCCACCGGCGGGTTTACAGACTGCATGCTGCAGAACGGGGCAGACCATGTCTACTGCATCGATGTGGGCTATGGCCAGCTGGACTGGAAGCTCAGGAGTGACCCCCGGGTGACCAACATGGAGAAGGTCAATGTCCGGTATCTTGACGTGGACACCATCGGGTGCGATGTGGACTTCATCTCCATCGATGTATCCTTTATCTCCCTCAGGCTGGTGCTGCCGGTGGCAGCTCAGCTGCTGGGTCCGGAGGGACAGCTGGTCTGCCTGGTGAAACCCCAGTTCGAAGCGGGCAGAGAACAGGTGGGACGAAAGGGGATCGTCCGTGATCCGGCGGTCCACCGGCAGGTGATCCGCCAGGTGATGGGCTACGGTGAAGAGAACGGCCTTGCTTCCATCGGCCTCGATTATTCACCTGTGACAGGTACAAAGGGAAATATTGAATATCTGCTTTTCATGACGAAAAAAGTATGCAATAATATGGTTGAAGATGATGATGTGGATCGCATCGTCAGGGCTTCTCACGACGATCTCGGGTGAGTCCTGCGGGCGCGGAACACAGGCATCTTTATGGTAAAGTGGCAGCCGGAGAAAGGAACTTCGGCTTACATCTTTGTGGTTTTTAGGAGGATTTAAAAATGGATGTATCAAAGAGAGTGGCGGCAATGCAGTTTTCGCCGATCAGACGGTTCAACACCTATGCGTTTGAGGCTGAGGCAGAAGGAAAAAAGGTCTATCGTCTGAACATCGGACAGCCTGACGTCGAGACACCGGAATGCTTCATGGAAGCCATCCGCGCCTTTGACAAGAAGGTCATCGCTTATGCGGAGTCCGGCGGTGTCAACGAATTACTGGACGCGATCATTGACTACAACAAACAGTATGATATGCACTATGAACGGAAGAATATCCTGGTCACCAACGGCGGTTCCGAAGCCCTGACCATGATCTTCACAGCCCTGCTGAACCCCGGTGAGGAAGCGATCATCGCGGAACCGTTCTACACCAACTACAACACATTCTGCAATCAGGTCAACGGCAAGCTGAGCCCCATCACCACCAAGGCAGAGGATGGTTACGCATGGGCGGACCGCGACCTGATCGAAGCAGCCATCACTGAAAACACCAAGGCCATCTGCTGCATCAGCCCGGGCAACCCCACAGGCCGTGTCCTGACACTGGATGAGATGAAGCTGATCGGCGAGATCGCCAAGGAACATGATCTGTGGATCATCTCCGATGAAGTTTATCGTGAATTCGCGTATGACGGCAGAGATGTCACATCCTTCGGTATGCTGGATGACATCGCGGACAGAGTCGTGATCGTAGACTCCGTCTCCAAGCGTTTCTCCGCCTGCGGCGCGCGCATTGGCTGCATCATCAGCAAGAACGAAGAACTGATGAGCGGCGTTCTGAAGCTGGCCCAGGGAAGACTGTGCTGCCCCACACTGGAGCAGGTAGGCGCGGCTGCCCTGTATCGGATGGACAAGTCCTACTATGATGTGGCAAGAGCTGAATATGAAGGCAGAAGAAACGCTGCTTACGAAGAGCTGAGCCAGATCCCGGGCATCGTATGCCAGAAGCCCGGCGGCGCATTCTACCTGACATGCAAGCTTCCGGTGGAAGACGCGGAAGACTTCCTGATGTTCCTGCTGAAGGAATTCGACGACAAGGGTGAGACCGTCATGTTCGCGCCGGCAGCGGGATTCTATGCCACAGAAGGCCTGGGCAAAAACGAAATGCGTATCGCTTACGTCCTGAACCAGGAATCCATGCGCCGCGGCGCTGAGCTGATCCGCCTGGGCATCGAAGCTTATAAGGCAGCAGGCAACAAGTAAGAAGGAGTAAATATGGCTTCAAAGCTTTCACCGATGATGCAGCAGTACATGGAGATCAAGGACCAGCATCCTGACGACATTCTGTTTTTCCGTCTCGGTGATTTCTACGAAATGTTCTTCGAGGATGCCAAACTGGTATCCAGAGAACTGGAACTGACATTGACCGGCAAAAACTGCGGATTGGAAGAAAGGGCTCCTATGTGTGGAGTCCCTTTCCATTCCGCGGATACTTATA
>CAMNJK010000046.1 GCA_946541435.1 uncultured Bacillota bacterium | reverse complement strand
TTGGTGATCAGGGTCAGATCCTGATAGACGATCCGGCCGGCGCCGATGTTCAGGTGGCCGACCTCGGAATTGCCCATCTGGCCCTCGGGAAGGCCCACATCCAGGCCGCAGGCTTTGAGGGTGGTGCGGGGATAGATTGCAAAAATATGATCAAGCGCCGGCTTGTTTGCGGCTGCAATGGCATTGCCATAGGTCTCTTCACGCTGTCCGAATCCGTCCAGGATCATCAGCATGGTGGGACGATGGAAATCTTTCATTCAAGTTTACCTCCGTATCGATTCTGGTTATGTTATACTATTCAATATTATAACACAACCGGAGGCACAATATGAATTTAGAATCCATGTTTCACATGCGCCAGGCCATGAACGCCTTTCGCGCCAACCATCCAAAAGTCCAGCCCTTTATCGATGGAATCCAGCAGAAGGGATTCTGTGAGGGCATGGAGATCGCCATCGCGGTCCGTTATCCCGACGGCGAAGTCCGGAAAAACGGGATCCGGGTGACGGCATCCGATCTGGAACTGCTGAATACCCTGAAGGGACTGCGGTAGGAACGGAGGCAGCCATGGAACGACTGCGGTTAAAAGAGAACAGGATCATAAGCTTTCCCCGCATGGAGATGATGGGCATCGTGAACGTGACGCCCGATTCTTTTTATTCCGGCTCCCGGACAGGAGCAGACCAGGACCCGGCGCGGGCAGCCTTTCGCATGGCGGCGCAGCACATTTCGGAGGGCGCGCTGATCGTGGACATCGGCGGGGAATCCACCCGTCCCGGCGCGGCGCCGGTGACTGCCGCGGAGGAGATCCGCCGCATCTGTCCGGTGATCCGGGATCTTCGGGCGGCCTATCCGGACCTGGTGATCTCCGCGGATACCTATCGGGCAGAGACCGGCGCAGCGGCCCTGGAAGCCGGCGCGGACATGATCAATGATATCTCCGGGCTCACCTTCGATCCGGACCTGGCAGGCGTCATCGCAAAGGCTGGCGCGGCCCTGGTCCTGACCCACACCGGAGGGCGGCCGGACACCATGCAGCAGGACCCCCAGTACACAGATGTGGTGGAGGAGGTCTATGATTTTCTCCGGCAGCAGATCGACTATGCGGTCTCCTGCGGCATCGGAAGAGATCAGATCATGACGGACGTGGGCATCGGCTTCGGGAAGACGGCAGACCATAATCTGCAGCTGCTGCGGAGCATCGACAGGTTCCGTGATCTGGGATGCCCCCATCTGCTGGCGGTATCCCGCAAGTCACTGATCGGACATGTGCTCGGGCAGGCGGATCCCGCCCGGCGCCTCCCGGGGACCCTGGCCATCACAGCCTATGCTGCCTCCCATGGCATCGCCTGCGCCAGGGTGCACGATGTGGAGGAGAATCTCGATATCGTCAGGATGCTGGAGGCGCTGAAGGGATAAGAAGGCCGGAAAAAAAGAAGGGCACAGAGAATACCATGACAGAAAACACTAGGAATCAGAATACAGCGGGCAGAGAGACCGCGGTCATCGCCATCGGTTCCAATATGGGCGACCGCATGACCTATATCCAGTCAGCCCTGGATCAGATGGAGGAGAAGGCGGGGCATATCCTGGCGGTTTCGGACATCATCGAGACCAAAGCCTATGGGTACACCGACCAGGCGGATTTTCTGAATCTGGCCATCCTGCTGGAAACGGAACTGGAACCCTATCCGCTGCTGGATGTCCTGCATGAGATCGAAGCAGACCTGGACCGGGTGCGGATCATCCGCTGGGGCCCCAGGACCATCGATCTGGACATCATCTTCTATGGCAGCAGGATCCTGGATGAGGAGGATCTCCACATTCCCCACATCGATTTCATGCGGCGGGATTTTGTGCTGCGTCCCATCTGTCAGATCGCGCCGGATCTGAAGGACCCCCGCACCGGGAAAACCATCCGGACCCTTCTGAAGGAACTGGAGGACAGGGAGGAAGATCAGTGAACTGGACACCGGCACAGGAACAGACCATCAATACCCGCGGCAGCAATATCCTGGTATCCGCCGCGGCAGGTTCAGGAAAAACCACGGTGATGATCGAACGGGTCAAACAGCTGGTCCTGCGGGACCGGGTGGATATCGACCGGTTCCTGATCACCACCTTTACCAACGCTGCAGCCTCTGAAATGAAAGAGAAGATGGAACGGGCCATCCGGGCGGAACTGGACAGGCTGCAGGAGACCGGCGGCAGCCGGGAGGAACAGAACTTCCTGCAGAAACAGCTGGATCTTCTGCCCCAGGCCAGCATCAGTACGTTCCATACCTTTGCCCTGGGGATCATGCGGGATTTCTTCTACCTGACAGACCTGCAGCCCGGCTTCAGCATCGGGGACGAGACAAGGCTTGATATCATGCGGCGGGAATCCCTGGACCAGGTCTTTGAACGGCGGTTTGAAGAGGACGGGGAAGCCTTCCGTGATTTTCTGCGCAGCTACAGCGCTGACCGGAATGACAACCGCCTCAAAGAACGTCTGCTGGCGGTCTATCAGGAGATGCGCAGCATTCCCCATTATTTCGACTGGGCCCGGGAGCGGACGGCGCGGATGGAAGGAGACCATCCCCTGATGGAACTGGGGATCGGCCGGTTTTTGCTGAGCGAGATCCGGGAAGCCCTGCGGGAAGCCATCCGCTGGTTTGCGGCGGCGGCGGAGATCCTGGACAGGGAGGAGACCGGCACCATCTTCCTCAAGGCAAGAAAAGACGTGCAAAACCTGGAGAGCCTCTGTGAGCAGGTCCAGGCAGAATGCAGCGGGGATGCAGATCCTGCGGCCCTGGCCCGGGCGGGAGAACTGCTCGCCGGATTCAAGGCCACCACCATGTCTGTCTCAAAAGCCGAAAAGCCGGAATATGAGAAAGTCAAAGCGGAAGTCACACGTCTTCGTGACCGGGGAAAGAAGCGGATCAAAAAGATCCTGGACGATTATTTTGATCTGCCGCCGGAGGAGCACGACCGGATCCTGCGGAGCATTGCCCCGGACACAGCCTATTTCGTTGATCTGCTCCGGGAGCTGGAGGAGGTCTACCTGGCGCGGAAGCAGGAGGCTGGCACGGTGGACTTCGATGACTGCATGCACGTTGCCATCCGGATCCTGGAGGATCCCCAGGCCGCCGCGGAATATCGCGACCGGTTTGAGTACATCTTCATCGATGAATACCAGGACAGCAACCTGCTGCAGGAAGAGATCATCAGCCGCATTGCCCGGGAAGACAACCTGTTCATGGTGGGCGATGTCAAACAGAGCATCTATAAGTTCCGGCTGGCAGAGCCGGAGATCTTCTATGAACGCTACCGCGCATATCGGAGCGGGGCGGATGAGCATTCCATGCGGATCGACCTGAACAGCAATTTCCGCAGCAGGAAAACCATCCGGCAGGCGGTCAACAGGATCTTCGAGGGACTCATGGAAGGCTATGATGAAGACGCCCGGCTGAACGGTCCGGAGGAGGAGCCCTCCGCCGGCTATCCCGTGAGCCTGCACATCCTGACGAACCGGGATGATGAATCGGAAGAAGAGACAGACCGTGATGAAGTGCTGGAGGAGCTGACGGAGCAGCAGGTGATCGCGGACATCATCCGGGAGACCATCGGACAGCCCATCACAGGCCGTGACGGCAGTGTCCGGCCCATCAGCTACGGAGACATCGCCGTGCTTTCCCGGGGCGGCAAACTGATCCCTGAGATCGAACGGTATCTGAACAATGAAGGCATTCCCGCCTTTGGAGAAACCGCGGGAGGCTACTATGAAACGGTGGAGATCCAGGTCTTCCTGAATCTGCTGAAGATCATCAGCAATCTGCGGCAGGACGTACCGCTGATCTCCGCCATGAGCAGTGTGGTTTTCGGATTCACGCCGCCCGAACTGGCGAGGATCCGCATGGAATGCAGCGAAGGAAGCTACAGCCAGGCCGTTCGGGCCTATGAGACCGGGGGTTCGGATCCGGCGCTGCGGGATAAGATCAGCGCCATGCTGGCCCGGGTCGCCCTCTGGAAGGAGATCGGCAGGACCGTGCCTCTGGAGGAGCTCCTTCGCTGCGTATTATACGATACAGGATATTATGACTACTGCAGCGGACTGCCGGCCGGCGACCGTCGGACGGCCAATCTCCGGCTTCTGCTGGAGAAGGCCGCGTCCTACGAGAGCTCCAGCCACATGGGCCTCTACGGTTTCCTGGCCTATGTGGAGGCTATGAAGAAGAACCGTCAGAAGGTCAGCGAGGCATCTCTGGTGGCGGAGGGCAGGGACGTGGTCCATGTCATGACCGTCCACAAGAGCAAGGGCCTGGAGTTTCCTGTGGTGATCCTTGCCGGCGCAGGCAGGAAGATCACGTCCTCATCGGAGGGCCGTGCTCCCGCCATGCACAAAGGCTTTGCCATCGGGCTGCCTGAGGTCCACCGGGACCTCCACTGGGAGCGGAAGACCATTCTGCAGAAAGCCATCGCCGGCAGAAAGACCCGGGAGAACCTGGAGGAAGAAGTGCGCATCCTGTACGTGGCGCTGACCCGGCCCATGGAAAAGCTGGCCATCGTCGGTTCCGTGAAGGATCCGGAAAAACTCCCCGGATTTCCGGCAAGAGGATCCTTCCTGGAGATGATCTATGGGACCCTGCGGGACATGGCCCGGGAAGACCCGGCAGCCGCCCGCCTGGTGATGCACGCGGGCGGGATCCCTGCCGGTGGATCTGAGGTACCTGACGTTCCCGATATGCCGGAAATGCCGGAAGAGGAAAAACCGGAGCACGGTCCGATCGAACCGGCGCAGGCTCCGGATCCGGCGGAGATCGGCCGCCGCCTGTCCTTTGTCTATCCCTATGAACAGGACCAACATGTACGGACCAAATACTCCGTGACCGCGCTGAACCGGATGCAGGACGGCAGCTACACCGAAGAGACACGGGCCGCGGACCTGATCCCTCTGGACCGGATCGCAGAGGAAAAAACCGGACAGAAGGAGCTTTCTTCCGCAGAGATCGGTACGGCCATGCACACCTGCATGGAGCGGATCGATTTCAGGCGGGCCCTGGAAGAGGGCCTGCCCTATATCCGGGAAGCCATCGGGGAATTCCGTGCCCGGGGCATCCTGACGGAAGAAGAATATCAGGCTGTCCGGCCGGATCACATCGATGCCTTTTTCCGGGCGGAGACCGGCGCCCGGGCAGCCGGAGCGTTACTTCTCAGACGGGAGCAGGAGTTCCTGCTGCAGAAGGAGATCAGCGGTGTTCCCACGGTGGTCCAGGGCATCATCGACTGCTGGTTTGAGGACGAGCAGGGCGTGGTCCTGATCGATTATAAGAACAGCTGGGCGCCGGATGAGGAAGCGGAGGCTGTGATCCTGGAACGTTACGCGGGCCAGGTCCGCCTCTACCGGGAGGCCCTGGAAAAAGCGGTGGGAAAACCGGTGAGTCAGGCATGGCTCTACCTGTTCAAGAGCCGCCGATTCGTGAATGTACCCCTGGAAGGAGGAATGGAATATGAATCATAAGAGAATCCTGACCGCAGTGATCGCAGGGCTGATGCTGCTCTTCGGCATTGCCTGCTTTTGCACCGGATGCGGCAGCAGCAATGAGAGCGGAGACCAGAGCAGCCAGCAGAAGCAGGCCACAGCTGCGGAGGAACTGGCAGAGGAACAGAACGCGGATCTGCCGGATTACGATGGGGTCTACGACAGCAAGGAGGATGTGGCGGCATACCTCTATGCCTACGGGGAGCTGCCCGGCAATTACATGACCAAAAGTGAAGCCCGGGATCTGGGCTGGGAAGGCGGTTCCCTGGAACGGTTCGCCCCCGGCATGTGCATCGGCGGGGATCATTTCGGCAATTACGAGCGGGTCCTGCCGGATGATCAGGACTATCACGAGTGCGACATCGATACCCTGGGCGCTTCCGAACGCGGGGCCAAAAGGCTGGTGTATTCGGAGGATGACATCTATTACACGGAAGACCACTACGAAACGTTTGAACAACTGTATGACGAGAACGGGAGGCTGTGATGATTTCGAAGCTTTTTACGGTGGACCTCACCGGGATCGGATCTGAATCCGAGATCCATGAGCGGCTGGCGGGAGCTCTGGCGCTGCCGGACTGGTATGGAAAGAATATGGACGCCCTGCACGATTGTCTGACGGCCTTTTCCGGCCGGATCATCGTCCGGGGAACAGCGGACGCAATAAAAAACCTGCCGGAGGCATATCAGCTCTTCCGGCGGGTCTGCAGGGATTCCATGAATGAGAATCCGAATCTTTGGATGTATTTTGTTGAACCTGACGATCAGTGAGCCAGCGGACTGATCTTTTCGTCCAGACGCTTGCGGATGCTCTGCATGCGCATGTCCAGGTCCGCGCTGATCTGGGCGCATTCCAGCAGCTCGTCATAGAGCTCTGCGGCCACGCCTTCCGGAAGATCCTGTTTGTAGCGGATCTTATGCTCCAGGCTGGCCCAGAAGTCCATGGCAATGGTGCGGAGCTGGACCTCCACCTTCATATCCCGTTTCTCATGCTCCAGAAAAATGGGGACTGAAACGATCAGGTGAAGGCTGCGGTAACCGCTTTCTTTGGGATGCTGGATATAGTCCTTGCGGTCGATCAGGGTGATGTCATCCTGCTCCAGGAAACAGTCCGCCAGAGAATAGATGTCATCGGGGAATGAGCAGACCACCCGGACCCCCGCGATATCATTGATGTTCTTCTGGATGGACTCCAGAGTCAGGGGGACCTGATAGCGATGGACCTTTTCGATGAGGGATTCCAGGCTCTTCAGTCTGGTCTTGATGGACTCGATGGGACTGTGGTCATAGGCCAGGGTGAACTGTTCGTTCAGTACCCGGAATTTGGTTTCCACTTCAAGCATGGCGCATTCCGAGTATGTGAAGAGGGTCTGCAAAGGCTGGCTGTTCTCAGTGAAAAAGCTCTGAAAATCCCTGTTGGCCAGCCGCCCCAGCACGATCTCTCTTTTCTTTTCGTTGATATATTCACGGATGCTCGTTCCGTTGAGCATGGCTTCGCCTCCGATCTGTTATATTGATGTGTTTCTTCTTACGACTTCAGTATACCAAAATCCTCTGGCAAACAAAAGCGAAGATATGGTGAAGAATCATCACTCCGTCAGGTATCCCAGATACCGGATGACCTGCTGATGCTCCCGCACATACCGGTAGATGATGGTGGACAGCTGCTCCCTTGGCGGTGTGATGTTCCGGTTTCCATCTGCCAGCATGCGGGAAAGATCCACGGGGTCGCTCCCGGATGCGGCCACTGCGAAGAATTCATGGACAGAAGAGGGCAGGATATAGAAATCTCCGCCGAACCGGTCCGAAAGCTTCCGCATTTCCTCCTCATAGAGCATGACAGAGGCGCCGTAGGCCCCGAATTGATTTGTGATCACCATGAACCGGTCATCGAACTGATCCAGAATGCGGATGGGAAACAGACGGCCGGTGTTCTGCATGGAATGCTGATACAGATCCTCCTCGGTCAGTCCTGCGGTCTTCATCAGATCATTGGTGATGATGGCGGTGTTGAGGCCGCATTCATCCGTACTGGTGACCACACGGTAGATGATCGCCATGTCCAGGAATTCCCTGTGAGGGATCTCATCCAGCATATGCCGGTTGAGGGAAGCGCCCACCAGATTGAATACGATACTGTCCACATGTTCTTCCAGACGCAAGGCAGCCAGCTGAGGAGATCTCCGTCCGGAATAGCGAACGAAAACAGAAGCCGCTTCCGTCAGGACCCGGTCCATGTCCTCGTCCAGGATGAAATCCTCATAGAGGTCTTCCAGATAGAGGGTGGGGAGGGCCAGCATGCTGTCGTGCACCGGCGGCGCCACGCAGAATCCGTCCTGCACGCCGTTGACCTTGTTCACCGGGTGGATGTCCACGCGCCATTCAGCAAATTCCTCGGGCATGAATTCCAGGATCCGCTGCCCGGCGATTTTCTTGAAGAGTTCATAATTCATCATGTCTCTCGTCCTTTCTCTGATCTCAATTACCATATTGTGGAATTCATTATATTCCATAATATGGGATTTGTCAATAAATACCAAAGAACGGAGGGGAGACTTTGTAGTATACTGTTTCCGGAAGAAACAGAGACCAGAGGAGGCAGGCAAAAAGTGACACTGACAAAAAAAGAACTGAGAAAGGGGATCCTGGCCCGGCGCAGAGCCATGGACCCGGAGGAAGTAAGATCCCGTTCGGAGATCATCTGCAGGCGGGTCCTGGATACAGATCTGTATCAGAACGCTGCCAGCCTTTGCGTGTATATGCCCATCAACAATGAAGCCGAGGCGGACCGGCTGATCGGACCGGCGCTGGCCGACGGCAAGCGGGTGTATATCCCCAAGGTGACAGGTGATGAAATGGTCTTCAATGCCTATGAGGAGCATGAGATCATGGAAGAAGGCGCCTTTCACATCCGGGAGTCCGGATCGGAAGATGTACTGACGCCGGATGAGACCACCCTGATCATCATGCCGGGATCGGTCTTCGATCTGGACTGTCACAGGATCGGCTACGGCGGCGGGTATTATGATAAATATCTGGAGCGCCATCCCCGGTGCCGGACCATCGCCATCTGTTTTGATTTTCAGATCATCGACAGCCTGCCCGCGGAGGATCACGACATCTCTCCGGAGCTGGTGATCAGCGACCTTCGGACGCTGGCAAGGGACGGGGAATAAGGAGCAGATATGGACGGAGAATACATCAGAGAGATCCTGCGCAGGGTCAGCGGCGGCCGGATGAGTGTGGACGACGCCTGGAAGGAACTGAAGGATCTTCCCTATAAAGATCTGGGCTTCGCCAACATCGACCATCACCGGGCCATCCGCACCGGATTTCCCGAAGTGGTGTTCGGACAGGGGAAAACACCGGAACAGATGCGGGATATCTTTTGCGAGCTCATCGGCCGGGGAAGGACCATCCTGGCCACCCGGGCAACGGACGCGCATTTTCAGAAGGTCAGCCAGGCGGTCCCGGAAGCGGTCTATTATGAGACTGCCCGGATCATCGCAGTGATCAGCCCGGAAGAGGAGACCCGGGAGCCCCTGGGCAAGGTCTGTGTGATCAGCGCGGGCACGGCGGACATCCCGGTGGCGGAGGAAGCGGCCGTCACAGCAGAGCTTCTGGGCAATCAGGTCAGCCGGTTCTATGACATCGGCGTGGCGGGGATCCACCGCCTGTTTGACAAGCTGGACCAGATCCGGGAGGCCGACGTGGTGATCGCCGCGGCCGGGATGGAAGGGGCCCTGGCCAGCGTGATCGGCGGCCTGGTGGATGCGCCCGTCATCGCGGTGCCAACCAGCATCGGTTACGGTGCCAACCTCAATGGACTTTCCGCTCTGCTCTCCATGCTGAACAGCTGCGCCAACGGTGTCAGCGTGGTCAACATCGACAATGGGTTCGGCGCGGCTTATACGGCGGCTCTCATCAACCGGCGGACGCGGGACCGGATCCGGCAGATTACAGGATGACAGCGGGAAAACATTTTTGTTTTCATACGGGATATATGGTATACTCTCTATAGCAAAAAACAAAGGAGCGGAATATGGAACCAAAATATAAGCGTGTCCTTCTGAAACTCAGTGGGGAAGCAATGGCCGGAGAGCAGCATTTCGGCATCAACAATCCGTATGTCAGAAAGGTTGCGGCTCAGGTCAAGGAAGTCGCGGAAAGCGGCGTGGAAGTGGCCATCGTCGTTGGCGGCGGCAATTTCTGG
>CAMNJK010000045.1 GCA_946541435.1 uncultured Bacillota bacterium | reverse complement strand
GGTTCACCAGCCAGATCAGGAGCAGGCTGATGATGGAGATCAGGAAGATCACCGCGAACATCTTGTCATAGGCGAATGATTTCTTGACCCGGGTCATGTAGACTCCCAGACCGGCGAATCCCCCCAGCCACTCGGCCAGTACTGCGCCCACCACGGCGTAGGCCACGGTGATGCGAAGACCCGAGAAGAAATTGGGCAGGGCTCCCGGGAACTTGATGTGCAGAAAGATCTGCCGCCGGTTGGCTCCCATGGACTGGAGCAGATGGATGGCATCCTGGTCCGCGGACCGGAATCCGTCCAGCACCCCGATCACGATGGGAAAGAATGTGATCAGCACGATCAGGATCACCTTGGGCATCATCTCATAGCCGAACCAGAGGACCAGCAGCGGGGCGATGGCCACCGCGGGAATGGTCTGGGTCAGCACGATCAGCGGATACATGGCCTTGTAGGCCGGTTCCCACCGGTCCATGAGGATGGCCGCCAGGATCCCGATGGCGATGCCGGTCAGGGTTCCCGCCACGGTCTCGATCAGGGTCACCTTCATGTGAGACATGAGCAGGGGGAAGTCACCCACGAATGCCTTGACCGTCTCCAGCGGTGACGGCAGCATGAAGCGGGGAACCAGCTCTGTGATGCAGAGGACCTCCCAGAGCACCAGGATGGCCAGGACCGAGATCACCGGATAGACGCCGGACGCAGAGATGCCCGCGCCGGACCTATTCGTGATACTTTCCGATTTTCTTTTCAATGCTCAGCACCTCACCCTCCGGTTTGTAGCTGACTTTCACATAGGACGCCACCGAGGGCGCGCCCGCGCGGATGGCGATGTGCTGACATTCCTTCACGATATCCATCAGCTCCTCATAGGGTCCCTCGATGGTGGTCTCGAAGGGTCCTACATAATAGTTGTAGCCCTGCTGCGCGATATAATCGATGACCTCGTCCACGATGCGGCAGAGTTCATCATCATTGGGCGCTTCAGGCAGCACCTGGATCGCTACACTTGCTTCCATAAATTCTTCCTCCTTCTCTGTGTCATCCTGACACCTCACTTGGCATGGCCAGCCTTTGCATAACAGGCGGGGCAGTCCCGTCCGGAATACAAAAAAGACACTCCTTCACAAAAAAGGAGCGTCCTGTAACAGTCTGTATTCGCTTCCCTGCGCCGGCATTATCCGGATCAGGTAATGAGGGTCTCCGGGGATCCCGGACTCTCAGCTTACGCTCCCCTGGCTTTTTTGTACAAGGTGATTGTACCACCGCCGGGAGCATTTCACAAGAGCTTTATTCCTCCGGCCAGTAGACGCAGTGGCATGGGTAGAATTCACCCATGTAGACCCAGACCGTATCCCCCATCTGCAGCTTTTCCTTTTTGTCCGCAAAATACAGGTCCGGGATGAACAGCTTTACCGCAGTCCGCTTCTTTCCCTTCAGCAGGATCCCCTCCTTGACCGGATGCGCCCGGAAGTCCTCCAGCTTCTGCCGGAAATTCTGGACGCCGGTCTCCCGGCCGAAATGATCCGCGAATTCGTTCACATCAGAATAGACCACGTTGTCAGGATCTCTGAACCATCCAAATCTCATCATTGCTGTCTCTCCTCTCTGCTCTGATTCATTGTATTCTGCCGGACTGCGCCCTGTCCCGGGTCTACAGGTTCCAGCTGTCGATGTACTTCTGCTGGTCTTCCGTCAGATGGTCGATGGAAACGCCCAGGAAACGCAGCTTCCGCTCCGCCACCTCCCGGTCGATCTCCGCCGGCACCGGGTTCAGCATGGGAAGTTTCTCCCCCCGGTGGTCTGCCAGATACCGGGCGCACAGGGCCTGGATGGAGAAGCTCATGTCCATGATCTCCGCCGGATGGCCGTCCCCCGCCGCCAGGTTGACCAGTCTTCCCTCCGCCAGGATATTGACGGACCGGCCGTTTGGCAGGACATATCCCATGATGCTGTCTCTGCGGAGGATCTTCTCCTTCGCGATGGCATCCAGTCCCTCCATGTCGATCTCAACATTGAAGTGACCGGCGTTGCAGACGATGGCCCCGTCCTTCATCTCCATCATGTGTTCGGTGGTGATGACGTCCCTGCAGCCGGTGACTGTCACGAAGAAGTCGCCGATGGGGGCTGCTTCCTTCATGGGCAGGACTTCGAAACCGTCCATGACGGCTTCCGTTGCCTTGATGGGATCGATCTCCGTCACATAGACCCGGGCGCCCAGTCCCTTGGCCCGCATGGCCACGCCTTTGCCGCACCAGCCGTAGCCTGCCACCACCACTTTCTTGCCGGCCACGATCAGGTTTGTGGTGCGGTTGATCCCGTCCCAGACGGACTGGCCGGTACCGTAGCGGTTGTCGAAGAGGAACTTGCACTGGGCGTTGTTCACCAGCATCATGGGGATCTGCAGCTGTCCGTCCGCGTCCATGGCCTTCAGCCGGTGGATGCCTGTGGTGGTCTCTTCGCAGCCGCCGACCACGCCGGGGATCAGATCCCGGAAGCGGCTGTGCATCATGTTGATCAGATCTCCCCCGTCGTCCACGATGATCTGGGGGCCTGCCTTAAGGACACCGGACAGATGTCTGTCGTATTCTTCCTCTGTTTCCCCCCGCCAGGCGAAGACCTCCACCCCGCGGGATGCCAGGGCCGCGGCTACATCGTCCTGGGTGGAGAGAGGATTGCAGCCTGTGGCGAAGACCTCCGCCCCGCCGTCCTTGATGACGGTGGCAAAGTAGGCGGTCTTGGCTTCCATATGTACGGAAAGTGCCACCTTCATTCCTTCAAAGGGCCGGGTCTTCAGGAAATCCTCCCGGATGCTCCGGAGCACCGGCATATGATCCTGCACCCAGTCGATCTTACGGTTGCCGGAGGGCGCCAGTTTCTGGTCTCTGATCTCACTCATGTTCTCTTTTCCTTTCTCTAAAAATCCTTCACCGCCCGGGCGATCTCAAAGTTGACGCGTTCCGCGTCGATGCCCGTAAATTCACGATCCTGCATCAGGATCTCTCCGTTCACGATGGTATCTGTCACTTCATATCCGGTAGAAGAATAGACAAGAGCCGCCTTCCAGCTGTGCTTTGGCTGGAAGTTTGGCGCGTCTTCGTCCAGCAGGATCAGATCCGCCAGGCAGCCTTCCCGGATCCGGCCGCCTTCCTCTCCCAGTCCGATGGCCTGATAACCATTCTGCACCGCGATCCGCAGGGTCTCCTCGGCGCTTAAGACCAGGGAATCCTTCGCCGCTCCCTTCTGGGCCAGAGTCATGAGCCCCAGCTCCCGGAACATGTTCAGGGCGTTGTTGCTGGATGCACCATCTGTGCCCAGACACACATTGATCCCCCGGCGGAGCATTTCCGGCACCGGCGCGAACCCGTTGCCCAGCTTCATGTTGCTGGCGGGATTGGTCACCACGGACAGGCCAGGTTTTGCAAGGATCTCCATATCCTCCCCGGTCAGATAGACACAGTGGGCCAGAATGGCCGGCACATCCAGGAGCCCCAGCTTCTGAACGTAGGCCGTGGGGGTCATTCCGTGCTCCCGCATACAATTGTCGAATTCGTTCTGCGTCTCCGAGAGATGCATGTTGATGGCCATGCCCTTCTCCGCTGCCTGCTCCGCGATATAACGCAGCAGGTCTTCCCCGCAGGTGTAGATGGCATGGGGCCCCAGGGCGAAGGAGACCTGGGCTTTGGGCTGGCTTTCGGCATAGGCTGCCTCATCATAGGCTTCCGCCAGACGGCGGAGGGCGCCCTCATCCCGCCGGTCCTCCCCCACCAGGCCTCTGGTGATCAGGGCCCGGATCCCGGTGTCGGCGCAGGCTTTGACGGACATCCGGGGGAACATGTGCATGTCCACGAAGCAGGTCGTCCCCGTGCGGATCATCTCCATGATGGACAGCATGTTTCCCCAGTAGCTCTGCTCCGGTGTCAGGGCATCCTCCAGGGGCGCGATCTTCTCGAACAGCCACTGCTCAAAAGGCAGGTCGTCGGCGAAGTTTCGAAAGACGGACATGTAGGCATGGGTATGGGCGTTCACCAGGCCGGGCATGCAGATCTTATGGGAACCATCGATGACCGTCCCGGGGGCAAAACCCTCCGGCGCCCGGTCCAGTCCCGCGATCCGGCCTTCCCGGATGTACAGGTCATGGCGGCCTTCCCCGGCCTCCGGCAGACAGACATTTTTGATGAGAATGTTCATGAATATCCTTCCTTTCGTCGTGCCGTTACTTAACAATAGTCTTTATAAAATCATGGTCAGGGAGATCTTCTGCCGTTCGCGGTCCACCGAAAGGATCTTCACCCGCACCGTATCTCCCACCGCTGCCACATCCATGGGATGGGAAACGTATTTCCTGCTCATCTGTGAAATGTGCACCAGTCCGTCCTGCTTGACGCCGATGTCCACGAAGGCGCCGAAGTCCACCACGTTCCGCACGGTGCCCTCCAGCTCCATGCCCTCCTGCAGGTCATCAAAGGACCGGACGTCATTGCGGAAGACCACCGGAGGCGCATCCTCTCTGGGGTCTCTGGCCGGCTTCTTCAGTTCGGCGATGATATCCGTCAGGGTCATCCTGCCCACCCCCAGGTCCTCCGCCATGGCGGTGATGCTGTCCCTGAGGCGGGCATCTCTGCCCTTCTTCTGTTCTGACTCGTTCAGCGCTTTCAGGGCATCCAGACCGTGCAGGCTCTTTCCGCGTCCGCTGCCTCCGCGGGATCCGCCTTTTGCCGGATACGCGGCGATGATCTTATCCTCCAGGCTGGCGGCGCCGCCCGCGGCGATCTCCTCTCCCGTGATGCCCGCTTTCTCCATGATCTTCCGGGTGACTTCATAGGACTCGGGATGTACCGAAGTACTGTCCAGCGGTTCCTTTCCCCCGGAGATCCGCAGGAAGCCCGCGCACTGTTCGTAGGCCTTGGGTCCCAGCTTGGAAACCTTCAGGAGTTCCCTGCGGCTGTTGAACCTGCCGTGCTCATCCCGCCATGCCACGATGTTCTTCGCGATGGAGGAATTGATCCCGGCAATGTAGGAAAGCAGTGACGGGGACGCGGTGTTCAGATCCACCCCCACCCGGTTCACGCAGTTCTCCACCACGCCGGTCAGGGCGCTGTCCAGCATCTTCTGATTGATATCATGCTGATACTGTCCCACACCGATGTGCTTGGGATCGATCTTGACAAGCTCCGCCAGAGGATCCTGCAGCCGTCTTCCCAGGGACATGGCCCCTCTGGTGGTCACGTCCAGATCCGGATATTCTTCCGCCGCCAGCTTTGACGCCGAATAGACCGACGCGCCGGCTTCATTGACGATGGTATACTGGATGGGCTGTCCGGTGCGGCGCAGGAAAGCGGCCACCACTTCTTCTGTCTCCCGGGACGCGGTGCCGTTGCCGATGACGATGATGTCACAGCCGTATTTATCAATGATCTTCTGCAGTGTCTTTTCCGTCCCTGCCACGTCCTCCCTGGGCTTGGTGGGATAAACCGTGGCGTAGGCCATGAGTTTTCCGGTGCCGCTCAGGGCCGCCACCTTGCATCCTGTCCGGTAACCCGGGTCGATACTGATGACTTTCTTGCCTTTTACAGGGGGTGTCATAAGAAGGTTTTCTGTATTCTTAGCAAAAACCTTCACAGCGTCCGCCTCCGCCCGCTCTGTCAGCCGATTTCTCATCTCCCGCTCCACCGCCGGGGCCATGAGCCGGTGATAGGCGTCCGCGATGGTGTCCTGCAGGAGTCCGGTATAGATGCTCCCGGGGTTTGTGATCACCTGCCGCTCCAGCTTTTGCAGGATGACTTCCGGCTCCAGATCCACCTTCACCTTCAGTTTCTTTTCCTTCTCGCCCCGGTTCACTGCCAGCACCCGGTGGTTGGGCATCTTGCTGATGGGCTCCATCTTCCCGTAATACATATCGTAGACGGTCTTCTCTTCAGGATCCACCGCTTCCGTGGCGATCCTGCCCTTGTCCCAGGTGATCTCCCGGATCTCCGCGATTCGGTCCGCGTCTTCCGCCAGCTGTTCGGCGATGATATCGCAGGCCCCCTGCAGGGCGTCCTCCGTCGTCTTCACGTCTTTTTCCGGGTCCACGAATCCTTCCGCAAAGGCTGGCGGATCCCCTGTCACGTCCTCCTGCTGCAGGATCCTTGCGGCCAGCGGTTCCAGCCCCCGTTCCCTTGCCTTGGATGCTCTGGTGGCCCGCTTCTTGCGGAAGGGTTTGTAGAGGTCTTCCACCCGCTGCAGCACCTGGGCTTCTTCGATCTGGGCCCGCAGATCTTCGGTGAGCTTCCCCTGCTCCTCGATGAGCCGGGTCACTTCCTCCTTCCGTTCCTCCAGATTCCTGAGGTAGGTCAGGCGCTCATCCAGTTCCCGCAGGGTCACGTCCGACATGCCGCCGGTGGCTTCCTTTCGGTAACGGGCGATGAAGGGGATGGTGTTCCCCGCGTCGATCAGTTCCAGGGTGTTCTCTACGTTGCCTGTCCTGAGGTTGAATTCCGATGCTAATGTCTTGATGATGTCCATATATATAGTCGTTCCTTTCAGTCGTTTCTTTCTCTGATCATCCCTTTCCCAGCCTGCCGGTGATTTTTCCCGCCAGCCGCCCCTTGGGAACGTCGATGTTGATCCCTGTCAGCAGCCTGACCAGCCAGAAGAAAAAGATCAGCACCGCCACCGGAATGGCGCAGGATGTGACGATGAGCACCGCGATGGATTCGGTGATCCGGTTCAGGGTGTTCTCGAACTTGTCCAGCTGTCCGGATACGCCGCCTTTCACTTTGTTGAAGAGCTGCTGCAGGACGCCTTCGTCCTCCTCGTCACCCACCGTGTCCCGGATGTCCTGACTGTCATTCCTGGTGTCTTCGATGGTCTGCTGGATGGATGCCTGATAGCTCTCGTCGATCTTCTCTGTGATGACCACGCTGGCCGGAATCACCGCGAAGATGATCAGGCCGAAACAGATGAGCTTGATCCCCACGATCCGCAGGCTGTCATTCATGAAAATCAGCGCCGCAATGAGAAGCAGGCAGCTGATGGGAATGATGATCCGGAATGTCAGAAGACCCGTGATGGTCACCATCCATTTCTCCAGATAGATGGCGGCCAGAATGAACAGAAAGTATCCGCTGAGATCTGCCAGCTGGTCCGCGATGGGTGTTCCCGCGTCCCCCGGCAGCAGGGAGATGGCTGTGGATGACCCTGCCGTAGCGCCCATGAGCTCTGTCACATTGGTGCGCTTCTCTTCCAGAGACGCATAGGTTCCCCCGAAATTGTCCTCGGAAGACGCGATCCCTGCGATCCAGAAGAAGGACACCGCCGCGACGGCCAGCAGGATCAGGCCGATCAGAATGGTTTTTTTGCTGATGTTCAGTTCCATTATAATACCCCTCCTGTTTTGCTGTACTCCTTTACAGAACAGCGCCCTATGATTATAACCTATTCCCGCGGAGTTGTGCAAAAAAAAGATCTGATGTACAATACTTGCATGCGCCCTGCGGCAGCGGAAGAAAAGCCCGCCGGAAAACCGCGGGCAGGAAAGGACCTGATAACGATGACAACAAACTACAAAGCAGTAATTTTTGATATGGACGGGACGATCCTTGACACCGTGGAGGAACTGACCGATGCCCTGAATCACACACGGGCGCAGCTGGGATTCCCCGCTGACCTTACACCGCAGAAGACCATGTCATTCTTCAGCAATGGCGCGAAGTATGCAGTTTCCTGCGCTCTGGCAGACGCGCAGGGTCTGCCGGTATCTGAGGTGTCGGAAGACCTTCTGGAAAAAGCCCTGACATTTTTCAAGCAGTATTACGGCGAACACAGCGGCTTCCGCTCCCGGGTCTATCCCGGTATCACTGAGCTTCTGCAAAAGCTGGCCGGGGCAGGCATCAAAACCGCTGTGGTCTCCAACAAGCCGGATCCCACAGTGCAGAAACTCTGCCGGGTCTATTTTCCGGATCTTTTCACATTTGCCCTGGGAGAGACTGCCCGCATGCGCCGCAAACCCTGGCCGGACATGGTTCTGTATGCTCTGGAGCAGATGGGGCTCTCTGCAGATGAGGCTGTCTATGTAGGCGATTCCGAAGTGGACATCAAGACCGCTGCGGGCGCCGGACTGCCCTGCATCTGCGTGGAATGGGGTTTCCGGACAAAAGAGCAGCTGATGGATAGCGGGGCGGAGACCATCGTTTCCAATACTGACGCGCTTACAAAGGAAATCTTCGGACATTGCTGACGTTCTCATCGGATATGGATGACACTGTTTCTGAACAAATAAAAGGGGCTGCGATCCTGTTCTCACTTCGTCGCAGCCCGTTATCTGTCGATCTGTAATACCCTCCACATACGTGATCTCCTTTCTCTGATCTTCCGGCTCTCTGCTCTCTTCTTCTGAACCCCACTGCCTCCGGGATTCATTTCAGGTCATCCATCCGGATCCGACAGCCTTCCGGTTTCTCAAGTATTTACTGACATCCATATTCAGTTGTCTTCTGGTTTGATTATCATACCATATTTTCAGAAAATTGCAATAGGTTGAAATGCACTTTTTCTGTTTCCTGTATTCTGCATTCCTATTTCATCCCCGCGGCGGATCTGACATGATCGATAAACCGCTCTTCAATGGTGGGCAGCGGATGCCCCTTGCGCCATACGAAGAGGTATTCCAGGTCCTTATCATCTCCCGCCAGATCTCTGAAGGCCAGAGAATCTGTTTTGATATAGCTGGCGCGGGGTCCGATCCCGATGCCTATTTTCCTGTCTGCCAGGGCCAGGGCATTCAGGAAGCTGGATGATTCACAAACCACATTCGGTTCTTCACCCACGGCCTTGAACCATTTGTAAATGGATTCTGTAAGAGTGGTCCTGCCCGGCAGGATGATTTTCTCTCCCGCCAGTTCAGAGATCTCGATCTGCCCTTCACCGCCGGCAAGGCGATGAGACTTTTCCATGATCGCGGCAAGCCGCTGTCTGCCCACGGGGAAGCTGTGCAGCATGGAATTATCACAGGGTCCCATGATCACCGCCAGGCTGATCAGTCCGCCCCTCATGTTTTCCAGCAGATCATCCGTACCACCGCTCAGCACCCGGAATTTGATGTTGGGAAACTTTTCCTGAAAGCCCAGGATCCAGTCCGCTGCGATATAGGATCCCATGCCCTCTACGACGCCAATGGAAATGGTCCCCCGCATTCCCTTTCCCATGGAAAGCACTTCTGACCTGGTCTTATCAGACATCTTCAATATTTCCTTGGCCCGTCTGTAGAGCAGCTGTCCGCTCTCTGTGAGCATGAGCTGACGTCCTCCTCTGATAAAGAGTTCCGTATCCAGCTCCTTTTCCAGATTCTTGATCTGAGCGCTCAGGGGCGGCTGACTCATATGCAGTTTTTTTGCCGCTCTGGTGATGTTCAGTTCCTCGGCTACCGCCGTGAAATAGTACAGCGATCTAAGCTCCATCCTTCTCCCTCCAATTTGTCCCTTATCATACAAAAAAAGAATACCCCTAATCAGGGGTATTATAAAATACTTATATCATAGTTATTACCATATTTTTTTCATATGGAATCTCCTCTTCGCATTATTCTTCCTTCGCCTCGTTATCCCCGGCAGATTCCGGGATCTTCTTTTCCTCATCCACATCTCTGAAGAGGAACTTCAGTGTTCGTCCCAGGGCCAGCAGCGTGGTCCCGCAGAATGCGGCGATGGCGCCGGCGGCAAGGATCGACCTGCCTTTGTCTGTTCTGCTGTTATTACTCATTT
>CAMNJK010000044.1 GCA_946541435.1 uncultured Bacillota bacterium | reverse complement strand
CTCGCCCAGCAGGAAGGGAGCGCACTGACCGATCTTCCGCCGATTCCTGCCGGCTGCGCGATATATGCCGAGTTCTCTTCCGACACCCGGGGAGCACTGGAGCCCCTCTGCCGCGCTTTGGGTCAGCAGATCCAGGCGGCGGGCGGTGACCCGGGCAGGGCATGGTTCGCCTTCCGGGGACCGGACATGCAGCGGCTGAAAGATTTCCGGCATGCCGCGCCGGTCTGTGTGAACGAGCAGATCAGCGCCATAAGAAAACAGCACCCCGGAATCACCAAGCTTGGCACGGATATGTCCGTTCCGGACTGCTGTCTTGAAAAAGTCTTCGATATGTACCGGACTGGCCTGGCCCGGGAAGGGTTCTGCTCCTCCCTCTTCGGGCACATCGGCAACAACCATCTGCACTGCAACATCATTCCAGGAAACGAAGAGGAATACCAGCGCGGCAGGAAGTTGTATGAACGCTGGGCGGAGGAGGTCGTCCGCATGGGCGGAACCGTCTCCGCGGAGCACGGCATCGGCAAACTGAAACCCTGGCTGCTCCGGAAGCTGTACACCGAGGATGAGCTTCAGGCCATGATGGAACTGAAGCGCCTGTTCGATCCCGAAATGCGGCTGAACCCCGGGAACATCTTCGGATAAGTCGCTGCCAGCCCATCTCTATCCTGACTGCGTCATGTTCTTCCCCTCATAACACACGACCGTCTAATTGATCGCTCAGTCGCCGGAGGAGGGGATATAGGGCGCGATGGCCGTAGCCAGATTGGGCAGGGACATGGTCTGGAGCCAGATCTTGCCCGGGCCGCGGACCACGGTGTTGAAGAGACCCTCGCCGCCCAGCAGCTTGTTCTTCATGCCCTTGACGGTCTCGATGTCGAACTCCACGCCGCTGCTGAGGATGGCCAGATGGGGCCCGTCCACGACTTTTTCTTCGCCGGCCGCCAGTTCATAGGATTCCAGGGCCCCGTAGATCTCCAGGAAGACGGTGCCCGGACCGGTGAATTTCTGCATGACGAAACCCATGCCGCCGAAGACGCCCGCGCCGACTTTTCCGCGGAAATGCATCTCCACGCCAACGGATTCTTCGCAGGCCAGGAAGGCGGTCTTCTGCGCGATGATGCTCTGGCCCGCCGCCAGGGTCACGGGAACGATGCGTCCGGGGTAGGATGAGGCGAAGACGATCTCGCCCTCCGGCGCGTGACAGGTGAAGTGATTGAAGAAAACGGCCTCACCGGCAACAGCTCTGGTGAAAGCCTTTTTCAGGCCGCCGCCCCCTTCGGTGGTCATCTCAAAACCGCGGTCCATCCAGCTCATGGCGCCGCCTTCGCATTTCATGACCTCTCCCTTGCTCAGATGGCATTTGACTGCCGGGAAAGCATCGCCGACGATTTCGTATTTCATGTTCAATCCCTCCTTTATATGAGAAATCACATCAACTTCTTCTGTTGGCAGTATTATATCAGAAAAAATACGACCTTTACAAACCTTGCCGAAAGTGCTACACTTCCTACGTTGGACGGTATTCCGGAGGAAACTGTACCCGCGGACCAGAGTCCGCGCCCAAAGAGGACTGCAAAAGTGAAAACTGGATTTATTGGCGCAGGCAAGGTTGGCTGCTCACTGGGCAAGTACCTGAGCAACCACGGCGTGAAGGTCGCAGGCTATTATGACCGCGACACGGAAGCTGCAAGCGATGCGGCACAATTTACAAATACAGCGCGTTACGATACGGCCGAGGAACTGGCCGCGGATTGTGACGTGCTTTTTATTACGGTTCCGGACGGTCTGATCCGGACCACATTCCTGGCGCTGGCGGGGATCGACCCGGCGCAGGCGACTACAGACCCGGCGCAGGCAGCTACGGAAGCGGCGCTGGCGGGCAAGTTCATCTGCCACTGCAGCGGGAGCCTGTCCTCCCGGGAGGTGTTCGCGGGCATCGAGGAAACCGGCGCATTCGGCTTCTCCGTGCATCCCCTCTTCGCTGTCAGCGACAGGCACAAAACCTGGCAGGAGCTGGACAAGGCATTCTTTACCCTGGAGGGGGATCCGGCGCGGCTTGACGATATGTCTGATTTTCTTACAAAGGCTGGCGTTCGGTTTCAGATCATCGACCCGGCTGCCAAAACCAGATACCATCTGGCGGCGGTGTACGGGAGCAACCTGATCTGCGCTCTGATCGGCGAGTCTGTCCAGCTTTTGCAGGAATGCGGATTCAGTGAAGAGGACGCCCTGAAGGCCATCGGGCCCCTGGTCCGGGGCAATGTGGAGCACGCATTGGAGGCAGGACCGGTGCAGGCCCTGACGGGACCGGTGGAACGGGGGGATGTGACCACCCTGCAGAAGCATCTGGGGGTCATGACCGCGGAAGAGGATCAGCAGCTGTACCGGCTTCTGTCAAAGAAGCTGCTGGGGCTGGCGAGAGAGAAACATCCGGATCGGGATTATTCAGATCTCGAACGGTTCTTACAATAATCTGAGCGCGCGCGGACGGCCGCGCACCAGAAGTATACCATTATATATGGCAGGTACCGGCGGGACCGGAACGGACCGAAAACAGCCGGAACTGACCGAAAACGAAAGGACGACCAATGAAAAACACAGCAGTAACATTCCAGGAAATGAAGGCAAACGGCGAGAAGATCTCCATGCTCACATGCTATGATTACTCGACCGCGAAACTCATGGAGGCCGCCGGCATCAACGCCGTGCTGGTGGGCGACTCCCTCGGCAACACAATGCTGGGATACCCGGACACCCTCTCCGTAACCATGGAGGAGATGATCATCTACGGCGGCGCGGTGGCAAGAGGCTGCCATGACACGCTGGTGGTGCTGGACATGCCCTTCATGTCCTATCAGGTCTCCATCGAGCAGGCCCTGATCAATGCGGGCCGTCTCATGAAGGAAGGCCGGGGCGGCGCGGTGAAGCTGGAAGGCGGCGCCTCTGTCTGCCCCCAGATCAAGGCCATGACGGAAGCGGGCATTCCCGTAATGGCTCACCTTGGACTGACACCCCAGTCCATCAACACCCTGGGCGGCAACAAGGTCCAGGGCAAGACGGAGGAAGCGGCCATCAAACTTCTGGAAGATGCTTACGCCATCCAGGACGCCGGCGCATTCAGCGTGGTGCTGGAATGCATCCCGGGACCGCTGGCGGAATTCATCACAAAGGCCCTGCGCATCCCCACCATCGGCATCGGCGGCGGCAACGGCTGCGACGGCCAGATCCTGGTCTATCAGGATATGCTGGGCATGTTCACGGATTTCGTGCCCAAGTTCGTCAAGCAGTTCGGCAACATCGGCGAGATGATGACCCAGTCCTTCAAGGACTACGACCAGGAAGTCAAGGCCCGGACCTTCCCGGATGAAGAACACTCATTCAAGATGAAGGATCCCCAGCTTTTGCATAAGCTCACCGAGCACCTGCGGCCGGAGGAAGCGGTCGGCGGGGAGATCGACGCGGAATACCTGGCCAAGCTCTATTAAGCAAAGGTGTGCCGGAAGAAGACAGGAGAAACAGATGATTATTTGTAAAACGATCGAAGAAGCCCGCGCCATCATCGGGCAGTGGAAGGCGGCGGGCCAGACCATCGGTCTCTGCCCCACCATGGGTTACCTGCACGAGGGACACCTGTCTCTGATGCAGGCCTCCAGGGCGGACAACGACAGGACCGTGGCGACGGTATTCGTCAATCCCATGCAGTTCGGGCCCGCGGAGGACCTGGCCAAGTACCCCCGGGACCTGGAGCGGGACTGCGCCATGATGGAGGAATTGGGGGTGGACATGGTCTTCGCGCCGGAAGCCTCCGAGATGTATCTGGATGATTTCTGCACCTTCGTGGACATGACCGGGGTTTCGGAGGGTCTCTGCGGACGCAGCCGTCCGGTGATGTTCCGCGGGGTCTGCACCGTGCTGACCAAACTGATCAACATCCTCGATCCCAACCGGATGTACATGGGCAAGAAGGACGCCCAGCAGCTGGCGGTGGTCCGCCGCATGGCCCGGGACCTGAACTTCGATCTGGAAGTGGTGGGATGCCCCACGGTCCGGGAGGAGGACGGGCTGGCCAAGAGCTCCCGCAACACCTACCTGGCGCCTGATGAAAGGCTGGCCGCCCGGTGTCTGTCACGGGCCCTGCGCCACGCCCAGGAGTCCATTGCGGCAGGGGAGACCGATGCCGCGGCCCTGATCGAGCAGATGAAGGCAGAGCTTGCCGGGGAGCCCATGGCGGACATCGATTACGTGGAGATCGTGGACGGACTGTCCATGCAGCCCATTGAAACGGTGCGCGAAGGGGACCTGGTGGCCATGGCAGTGCGTATCGGTAATACACGATTAATAGACAATTTCATCGCCGGCGACCCGCTGATCGAAGTGGCCCGGTAAGGGGATGGCCCGGGCTGAGACCTGGCTGAACCCAAGGAAATTCAACGGTTTGAAAGAGCAATGAACCCTACGGTCCATTGCTTTTTTTCTTGCCCAAAGGCTGGCCGGGGCAGAATGGTCCGGACGGGGAATTGTCAGATTTTCAGAAAATAGCGATAATAAGGCGAATGATAAGAAGACATAAAAAGTCAAAAGAAAAAGAGAACGAGGAGAAAAGAGGAAGAAGCAGGAAGGAGTGATTTTGATGACATGGACGAAGAAGTTCATGCTGCCGGTGGTGATCCTGGCAGTGGCGGTGGCCATGATCCCGCTGGCGACCATGACCGGACTGGGCGCTGACCAGGCCCATGCGGCAGCCAAACTGAAAGCCCCCGCCAAGGTAACTGCAGTCCCCGCGGCCCAGGATACGGTGAAGATCACCTGGAGCAAGGTCAAGAAGGCCAAGGGCTATACCATCTATCTGGCAGGTGAAGCGGGCACCGCGCCGGTGAAGACCGTGAAAGCGAAGGTAAAGAAATACAGTGTGACGGGCCTGGAGCCGGGAACCTATTCCTTCACCGTGAAGGCCTTTAAGAAAAAAGGAAAGAAAAAGATCTACGGCAAGGCATCCGCCCCGGCGGAGGCCACCCTGCTGGCACCGCAGGAAGGCATGACAGCGGCCTGCTCCAACGGCCAGTTCATCGGCGTCCAGGGCAGCGACGGCGTGTTCTCCTTCAAGGGCATCCCCTACGCGAAAGCCCCCACAGGAGACCTGAGATGGAAGGCGCCCCAGGCGCCGGATGAGAGCTCCGCTGTATTCATGGCGGATGAGTTCGGACATCCTTCCGTTCAGGCCAACTATCCCCTGCCTGATCTGGCAAAAGGAGAAAAGGGCATCAGCTGGGTCTTTGATGGAAGCAAGTATACCGTCAGTGAAGACTGCCTGACCCTGAACGTCTGGACCAAGGACATGAATCCGGACAAGAAAAAACCGGTCATGGTCTGGTTCCACGGCGGCGGTTTCCTGGTGGGCTCCACCACCAACGACGCCTATCAGCTGGACAATTTCTGCAAGAATCAGGACATGGTCATGATCTCTGTCAACTACAGACTGGGCATCTTCGGCTCCACAGACCTGTCCACGATCCCGGAAGGCAAGAAGTATAAGCATAAGGACTTCAGGGATTCCCAGAACCTGGCCCTGCTGGATGACATCCGGGCTCTGGAATGGATCCAGGAGAATGTGGCGGCCTTTGGCGGCGATCCGGATAACGTGACCATCTTCGGCAACTCCGCCGGCGCGGCCGATATCACCATCCTGACCGCCACCACCAATGAAAAGATCCAGAAGGGCGAGCTCTTCAAGCGCGTCATCGCCCAGAGCGGCAGCCTTTCCCTGTGCGTGCCGGATGACACCAAGGACGGCGTGCCGGGACCCTATAAGAAGGAACGTACCGGAGAAGCAGAGAAGCTGATGAAACTGACCGGAGCAAAGAACCTGGATCAGCTGATGGCCGTTCCGGAAGAGGATATCATCAAGGCGTATACGGAATACTATGATCCCGAGCATATGGAGAAGGGAACCGTTCCCATGGGCGCGGATCCGGCGGCAGTGGCCACCCTGTGCTACGACAATGTCTATACGCCGGTCTACAATGATGCTGCCGGCCTCCTGCCGGGAGATCCCTATGATCTGGTGGCCGCAGGCGCCGGCAAGGACATCGACGTGATGTACGGCAGCAACCAGAACGAATGGAATTACTGGATCTCGGAGATGTCGGCATTTGATACCGACCCGGTGACCTTCATGCCGATCCCGCTGATCGATAATGATTACTTCGCCTATACCTTCGGCATGACTGCGGAGAAGATGGGAGAGATCGACGCCACCCTGACCGACGAGGAAAAGGCAAACAATCTCAAACCGTATATGGAACTTCCGAGAGTGGCGGCAATGACCAACGAATACGCCAAAGAACGGACCGATGCGGAGTGGAAGGAAGTTCTGGCAGCCCTCTACTACATGCCGGTGGAGATGATCACCGATGAGATGCTTGCGGAATTCAAGCCGGTGGCGCCTCAGATGGAGGCTGATGTCTGGAAGAATACCGAGCTGGAAAACGACCTGGTATTCCGGGCGCCGGCAGCCAAGGCAGCGGCAGACCACGCGGCAGCAGGCGGCACAGGAAAAACCTACATGTACTACTGGGCCAAGGAAACAGATCAGAAGTACCAGAAGGCCGGACATGCTTCAGAGATCTCCTATGTACTGGGCAACCCCAACCACACCGTCTTCAGCGGCACCGTGGATATGGCCCTTTCAAAGAAGGTCCAGGATATGTGGGCGAACTTCGCCAGAACCGGCGATCCCAGCGCGAACGGCGTTCAGTGGACCCAGTATGACGGCACCAACAGAGCGACCATGACCATGGATCTGGACGATGACGGAGAATTCAAGATGGTGAACAATCTCTATGACGACCAGAGAGCCCTGGTAGAACCCCTGCTCAAGTATCATCTGAAGTAATGTTCATCTGACATACGAAGGCGAGACCTCTGAAGGGGACCCTCTTGAAGACGCCTCCGGAAAAGGCCGCAGGGCAGTGAAAGCCTGCGGTCTTTTTCTGTCCGCGCTGCATCCCATGTCTGTCCGCGTTGCAATTCCCGAATTGTTTTGATAAACTGTATCGGATGAAAACTGGTAGGTGACTGATATGACAAACGCGGCCTTTTTCGTATACCTGTCCGCCAGCTGCGTGGGCGTCGCCATCGTGGCGCTGCTGCTGCTGATTTTTCGCGTGCAGTCGGACAGGCGGCAGAGCAAGAACATGCTCATGGCTTTCGTCATCGTCACCTTCCTGGTGGGACTGCTCTACTTCGTGGAACGGTTCTATACCGGGGATTTCGAAGTCAGGGGCGGCTGGTCCGTCATCGTGCGGGTGCTGGACCTCCTGCTCACCGATGCCCAGCTGCTGTTCTGGTGCCGGTTCCTGCAGACGGAGACGGATACGAAGGAGGGCTGGATCCGGCGGGGCAGCGACATCTTTATCGTCGCGGCATTCCTGGTGCAGCTTTGCATCAGTCTTTTCCTGATGGATGAACACTACTACATCGCTTCCGCCGGGGGAAGAGCTTTCGCCACCGCGGCCTATGCTGCCTTCATGGCGCTGGGGACCGTTCTGCTGGCGGGGCACGCTTTTCTTGCAGGCAGGCGGGAGGCGGATCCCCGCGCCCGGGGATTCCATATCGGGATCAGCCTGCTTTTGCTCCTGGATCTTCTGGGCGGGAGCTTCTATATGACCATGCTCTTCCGCAGCAGCCCCCTGCTGGACGCGGGTCTCTACGCGGCCTACGATTTCGTGTCGGTCAGCTTCCTTCTGATCAATATCCTGACGGCGGTCTATATCTACCGGTGTGAGATCGGCGGGATGATCGAGATCGCCGCTGCTCCGGCGGGGCAGGAAGAACGGCAGGAGGAGAAGGCCCGGACGCTGCAGGAGCGATTCGCGCAGGAAGGGCTTTCGCAGAGGGAGACTGAGGTGGCCCTGCTTTTGCTGGAGGGAGCCAGCTACGATGACATCGCAGACCGGCTGATCATTTCCAAATACACCGTGAAGCGGCACGCCCACAACATCTATCAAAAGCTGGAGGTGTCCAGCAAGGTGGACCTCATCAGCCGGTTCCGGTAGGCGGGCGCGGTCGCCGGATCCGGGAGACCAACAGAATACAGACGCATAGAACCAGAGAACCAATGATCCCGGCCGGGACATTGGTTTTTTCATGCAAAGGCAGGCAAAATGGTCCACATGGGTGATGGCGAAATTTTCAGATAACAGGTATAATGAGAGCAAATTTGAGGCAGAAATCCGGCGGAGAGGTCCTGCCGGGGAGGAGAAGTGAAAGGAGAGGTTGAGAAGTATGATGAGCATCAGAAGATCGGGATCAGGGAGGATCCTGGCCTGGCTGCTGACCCTGGTGGTGGCAGTGAGCATGACAGCTGTCCTGATGCCGCAGGAGACCTACGCGGCGGCCAAGCCGGCGGCGCCCCAGATGGTGAAGGTGACTTCGACGAATGCGAAGACAGCCAAGGTCAGCTGGGACAAGGTCAAAGGCGCGAAGGGATATACCGTATACCTGCAGAAGGGCAGCAAGTTCAAAGCCGTGAAGACCACGAAAAAAGTCAGCGCGGTGGTGAAGAAGCTGAAGAAGAACACGACCTACACCTTCTGTGTGAAGGCCTTTAAGAAAAAGGGCAAGAAGAAAAAGATCTACGGCGCGGCATCCGATCAGGTGACCGCCCAGACCAAGGGGAGCGCCCTCTTGAATGTGGACGCGGTCACACTGGACCAGGAAAACCTGGCCCTGTATGCGGGGGGCAGCGCCAAACTGACCGCCACCCTGGCGCCGGCGGAGAATCTGGTTTCGGATGAGATCACATGGACCTCCTCGGACGAGGCGGTGGCCACAGTTGCCAGTGACGGTATCGTGACCCAGGCAGGCTCCGGAACAGCCATCATTACAGCCAAAGCCCACAGCGGCGCCCAGGCATCCTGCACGGTCAAGGCTGCGGCCCAGTCCGAAAAGGTTGCCAGGAGCATCGCCAAGCTGGCGGAGGTGGCGGATGAGCCCTTCGCCCAGGAGATGACCTATACTCTGGCCTACGATGAGAAGCTCAATGACCCGGATACCTTCTACCGGGGCGGCGGCAGCAAGGCGGAACACGCCACGGCAGACTACATCGCGGACCAGTACAAGAAGGCCGGTCTGCAGGAGATCACCAAGCACAAGGTGGTCGCGGACGGCTGGGAGTCCGGCGAGAGCTGGCTCAAGGTGGGCGACCTGGAGCTGCCGGACCTGGTGTCCTATCAGACCACCGGCACCCATGATCCGGACGGCACGGCATATCCTGTCTCCATCCGTGACATGTCCCAGACCGACCCCAACGGCACCGCGGAAAAGGTCCTGGAGGATGCCAGCTGGGATAACATGACCATCGTCAATGTAGGCACCGGTACAGCGGCGGAATACGATGCGCTTGCCGAGCAGGGCATCAGCGTGGAAGGCAAGATCGTTATGGCGGCAGTGAACCAGTTTACAGAGAACTGGATCGACCAGCCCTATACCGAGGCGTTCTACCGCGGCGCCGCAGCCATCATTTCCTATCAGTATAATGAAGACAACATGGGATACGGCATGTACAATCTGGTGGGCAAGAATGTGGACAAGGACTGCGACACCATCAACGTACAGGACATCTGCGCGCCGGATCTGATCCCCTGCGGCAGCATTTCCCCCAAGGAAGCTGTCCAGATCATGGACAAGATGGGCGATAAGGCAGAAGTGGACGGCGTCCAGATGAAGCTGACCTGCAAGGTCACACCCGATGCCGAAGCCTATGTGGTCACGGGACTGATCCCGGGCAAGAACCACGATCAGCGGATCCTGATCGGCGGACACTATGACAAATATCACGGCGGCGTCAACGATGACTGCACCGCGGTGGCGCTTTCCACAGCCATCGGCAAGGCCATCGTCGACTCCGG